>JBGQGT010000237.1:0-4004 GCA_041497595.1 Gammaproteobacteria bacterium | reverse complement strand
GGCGTCCTGGAGGCGCGATGGAAGGTTACGGTGCAACCGGTCTGTTGCGGACGGATTCGCCCTGATGGTGGTCGACAGATTTTTCCTTGTGCTTGAGAATCTGTCGAACGAGCTTGTCTACCAGGCCATCAATGGCCGCATACATGTTGGCGTCCACGCACTCGACGTAGATGTCTTTGCCGCGCACGTGCACGTTGGCCTCGATTTTCTGGTCGAGCTTGTTTACGGACAGGATGACGTTGACGTCGATGACATGGTCGAAATGGCGGGTTACTCGGGAAAGCTTGTCGGTGACGTAAGTGCGGATGGCGGGGGTGATGTCGAGGTGGTGACCGGACAATTGAAGATTCATCGGCTTTCCCTTCATGCTGTGGTTGATCAGATGCTCTTGCGAAGATTGACAGGCAGAATCTGCAAAGATTCGCGGTACTTGGCGATGGTACGGCGCGCCACCACGATTCCCTGCTTGCCGAGAATCTCGGATATCTGACTGTCGCTTAGCGGTTTGCGGCGGTCTTCCTCGCCGACCATTTGCTTGATCAGCGCGCGGATGGCGGTGGCGGAGCAGGCGCCCCCCGTATCCGTGGTGACGTGGCTGCCGAAGAAATACTTGAGTTCAAAGATGCCGCGCGCGGTAAGCATGAACTTCTGCGTGGTCACGCGTGACACGGTGGACTCGTGCAGCCCCAGCGTGTCGGCGATCTCGCGCAGAACCAAGGGCCGCATCGCCACTTCGCCGTGCTCGAAAAAAAGGCGCTGCCTGTCCACGATCGCCTGGGAAACGCGCAGGATGGTGTCGAAGCGCTGCTGCACGTTCTTGATGAGCCATTTCGCCTCCTGCAACTGGCCGGCGAGCTGCTGGAAGCTCGCGTCACGGTTGCGGTGCAGGATGTCGGCGTACATGCGGTTGATGCGCAGCTTCGGCATGGCCTCGGGGTTGAGCGAGGCGATCCACAGGCCCTTGATCTTGCGCACTACCACGTCGGGAATGATGTAGCGCGTCTCGCCGTCGGAAAAGCTCGCGGCCGGCCGCGGGTTGAGGCCGATGATCAGGCTTTGAATGCTGCGCAGCGCGTCGTCGTCGCAGCGCAACAGCTTCTTGAGCCTGAAATAGTCGCGCGCGGCGAAGGTATCGAGGTGCTGCGTCACGATCTGCAGCGCTTCCTTGCGATAAGGCGTGTTCTCCGGCAGCGTTTCCAGTTGCAGCGACAGGGATTCGCGCAGGGAGCGCGCGCCGACGCCCGGCGGATCCAGGCTTTGCAGGTATTTCAGCGCGATGGTCAGGTCTTCCGCGCCGATCTCCAACTCTGCCGGCAACAGCGCCGCCAGCTCGGCGAGATCCTGCGTCATGAAACCATCATCGTCGAGATTGTCGATCAGATACGCGACGATGCGTTTGTCGCGCTCCGGCATCTGCATGATGTTGATCTGCCCGAACAAATGGTCGCGAAGCCTGGCCGGCTCCGCGGCGATCTGGGGTGGGTCGGCCTCGTCGTCGGCATCCTGGCCGCTGAACGAACCGTAACCGTCGTCGACGGACCACTCGCCTTCGGGCATGACGCGTTCGTCCGAAGATCCATTCTCCGCCGGCGCCGGCGCCGGCGCGGACTCGACTGGCGCAGGCGACGTTGCCGGCAGGGCGCCGTTGATCGGGACTGTTGCGGCTTCCTCTTCCTCCTCATCACGCTCGAGCAGCGGGTTTTCCTGCAGGAAGGTCTCGATTTCCTGATTGAGCTCCAGGGTCGATAGCTGCAGAAGTCGGATGGACTGCTGCAGCTGCGGCGTGAGCGTAAGGTGCTGGGACAGCTTGAGCTGCAGGGAGTGCTTCATTGGCTGGGGGCCGCAGGCGCAGGTGGCAAATGGACGGTCTTTCAGGTCCCTGTTACAACCTGAAATGTTCGCCCAGATAAACCTTTCTTACGCTTTCATTATAAACGATTTCCTCGGGTTTGCCGGCGGCCAGTACCGAGCCGTCATTGATGATGTAGGCACGATCGCAGATCCCCAGGGTCTCGCGGACGTTGTGGTCGGTGATCAGGACGCCGATTTCGCGATCCTTGAGGAAGCGGATGATTTTCTGGATATCGAGCACGGCGATCGGGTCCACGCCGGCGAACGGTTCGTCCAGCAGAATGAACCGCGGCTGCGTGGCCAGCGCCCGGGCGATCTCGACGCGGCGGCGCTCGCCGCCCGACAGGCTGATCGCCGGGCTGTTGCGCAAGTGCGCGATGTGCAGGTCGTGCAGCAGCGTGTCGAGTTGTTCGCGAATCTGGTCTTCCTCGAGATCGCGCAGCTCCAGCACGGCGCGGATATTCTCCGCCACGGTGAGTTTGCGGAAAATGGAGGCCTCCTGCGGCAGGTAGGACAGCCCCATGCGCGCGCGCCGATGGATCGGGGTGTGGGTCAGCGTCTGCCGGTCGAGAAAAAGATCGCCGCCGTCGAGCGCAACCAACCCGACCATCATGTAGAAACAGGTGGTCTTGCCGGCGCCGTTGGGCCCGAGCAGTCCCACCACTTCGCCGCTGGACACGTCGAGTGAAACGTCCTTTACCACTGTGCGCGCCTTGTAGCGCTTGTTGAGTCTTTCCGCGCGCAGTTGACTCATGAACGAAGGTTCGATGGAACCAGTGCCGCCGGAGGACGCGGTCGCAACGTCAGCGTTGCGCCGGCTGCAGCGTGTCGGAGGGCGCCAACTCGACGGACGAGGCGGCCCCGGGCTGCACAGCCGCTTTGGGCTTGGGCTGGATCACCGCGCGCACCCTGCCCTGCGGATTGCCCGGCGTGGCCGCCGTCTTGCCTCCGCCGATGACCTGGAAGAACTCCGTGATCGCGTTGTAGGAAATGTAGTCGCCGCGCACTTCGTCGCGACCGCGCTGGATGCGCGCGTTGGCGAACAGCTGCACCTTGTCGGCCTTGCCGTCGTATTCGAGGCGCTCGGAAAAGCCCTCGACGAAATCGTCGAAGCCTTCGCGCTTCTGCCGGAAGTGAGCCGGGCTGCCGTAGGCAATCCCGTACTGGAAACCGTCCGCATCCTGCTTGACGATGATCTTGTCGGCCTTGATTGTCAGCGTGCCCTGCGTGAGCGTCACGTTGCCCTCGAACACCGCCTCCTTCTTGGAGTCGTCGAGGTCCACGCGATCGGACTCGAGATTGACCGGCTTTTCGCGATCGGCGCGTTCGGCCCACACGGCGGGCGGCGCATTCACGGCGCAGGCGAACGCGGCGCAGACCAGCGCGCGCGCGCGACTACGGTCGCGCAGGTCTCTTTTGAACACGCTTGGGAACTTCATACCTGGCCTTGACCTCCGACAACAGCTTGATCTGGCGGGTCCGATTATCGAATTCTAAGCCAACCGAGCTGGCCGTGGAATTTCCTTCCACCATTTTCACCGGCTTGTCGGTCCTGGCGAGATCCTTGTCGGGAATGACATGCAGGAAGCTGGTGAACATGCCGAGTTCGGCGTTGGCTGCGTAGGCAGAGCGCACCACCTGAACGTCGCCGTTGAAAAACACCTCGTCCCCGCCGTGTGCCACTTCCGCGGTATCGGAACGCACCGTCACCGGGGCGCGCTCGTAGTCGAAGTACACCAGGCGCGGCAGCTCCAAATGGGTGCTGTTGTCGTCCGGGTAGTGCACCATGCGTTTTGCCGACAGGGCGTAGCGGCGCGTTCCGTCCGGGTTCATCTTCATCGCCGAGAGGCCCTCGACGTAAAAATCAGGGTCGTGGCGCGTGCTGCCGTCAGGCAGCCGCGCCGGCGGCTGGACTTTGCGATCGAGCCAGAACGTCAGCGCCGCGAGCAGTGCCAGCAGGATCAGTGGAGACCAGGCTACCAGTCTGTCGTTCATCGCAGGTAAGTTGCCAGTTGGGCTTCCAGGGTTCCCTGCGCGCGCATCAGGAACTCGCAGGCTTCACGAACCGCGCCGTGGCCCCCCGCATTCCCGGTGACATAGTGGGCGTGGCCGCGCACGATCTGCGGCGCGTCCGGCACGCTGAAAGCCAGGCC
>JBGQGT010000236.1:0-4013 GCA_041497595.1 Gammaproteobacteria bacterium | reverse complement strand
ACGAGCCGGAGGCGAAGACCGTGCTCGAACAGGTACTGACGCGCTACATCGAGGCGGTCGTCTATCAGGCCGTTTCGGAAAACATGGCGTCCGAGCAGTCGGCGCGCATGGTGGCAATGAAGTCGGCTTCCGACAACGCGGTGACGCTGATCGACGAACTGACCCTGATCTACAACAAGAGCCGCCAAGCGGCGATCACCAAGGAGCTTTCCGAAATTGTCGGCGGCGCGGCGGCCGTCTGAGGACGTTGCGACGCGCTACGATGGGCGACACTCATGTTCGCCGTGCGAACGTGATGGGGAGACCAAATCGTTCAGGCGCCGCGGCCGTCTGAACTATTTTTCACCGCAGAGACGCAGAGACGCAGAGTACGCAGAGAAATGCAAGAACGATACAAGAATTCTCCGCTTTCTTTGTGATTGACCGAATTTGATCTAGACGTTAGGAAACGATAATGAGCCAAGGAACCATTGTTCAGTGCATCGGCGCGGTGACAGACATCCAGTTTCCACGCGAGGCGATGCCCAAAATCTACGACGCGCTGGTACTCGAAGATTCGGGCGAGGCGTCCTTCGCGGAAAAAGGACTTACCTTCGAAGTCGAGCAGCAGCTCGGCGACGGCGTGGTGCGCTGCATCGCGCTCGGCTCCTCCGATGGCCTGCGCCGCGGCATGAAAGTGCAGAACACCGGCGCCCCGATTACGGTGCCGGTCGGCCACGGCACCCTGGGCCGCATCATGGACGTGCTCGGGCGTCCGATCGACGAAGCCGGACCGGTCAAGACCGACGAGAAGCGCTCGATTCACCGGCCGGCGCCGAAGTATGCGGAACTGTCGCCTTCGGTCGACCTGCTCGAGACCGGCATCAAGGTTATTGACCTGATCTGCCCGTTCGCCAAGGGCGGCAAGATCGGTTTGTTCGGCGGGGCGGGTGTGGGCAAGACCGTCAACATGCTCGAGCTGATCAACAACATCGCCAAGCAGCACTCCGGTCTGTCGGTTTTCGCAGGCGTGGGTGAACGCACCCGCGAGGGTAACGACTTCTATCACGAGATGTCGGAAGCTGGCGTCATCAAACTGGACAACCTGTCCGAGTCCAAAGTGGCAATGGTGTTCGGCCAGATGAACGAGCCGCCGGGCAACCGCCTGCGGGTGGGGCTGACCGGCCTGACCATGGCCGAAAAGTTCCGCGACGAGGGCCGCGACATTCTGTTCTTCGTCGACAACATCTATCGCTACACGCTCGCCGGTGTGGAAGTGTCGGCGCTGCTGGGCCGGATGCCTTCCGCGGTGGGTTATCAACCCACGCTGGCGGAGGAAATGGGCAAGCTTCAGGAGCGCATCACTTCCACCAAGACTGGTTCGATCACCTCGGTCCAGGCGATCTACGTGCCGGCGGACGACTTGACCGATCCCTCGCCCGCGACCACTTTCGGCCACCTGGATGCGACTGTGGTGTTGTCCCGCGACATCGCCTCGCTCGGCATTTATCCCGCGGTGGACCCGCTGGATTCGACTTCGCGTCAGGTCGACCCGAACGTTATCGGCGAGGACCACTACAACACCACGCGTGCGGTACAGGCGACGCTGCAGCGCTACAAGGAGCTGCGCGACATCATCGCGATTCTGGGCATGGATGAACTTTCCCCCGAGGACAAGCTGGCGGTGTCGCGCGCGCGCAAGATCCAGCGCTTCCTGTCGCAGCCATTCCACGTCGCGGAGGTGTTCACCGGCTCTCCCGGAAAGTTCGTCCCGCTCAAGGAGACCATCAAGGGTTTCAGGATGATCGTCAACGGCGAGTGCGACAGCCTGCCCGAGCAGGCGTTCTACATGGTCGGCGGCATCGAGGAAGCGTTCGAGAAGGCGAAGACGTTGCAGTGAAGAGGCGTGAAGGGTGAAGGAGGTGAAGGGTAAGTCCGAGTGCTCTTCACACATTCACACATTCACGCATTCACACGTTCACGTTGAGGCATACATGGCAAACACGATGCACGTAGATGTGGTGAGCGCGGAGGAGTCGATCTTCTCCGGCGAGGCGGAGTTCGTGGTTCTGCCCGGAGAGGCGGGCGAACTCGGCATCTATCCGCGGCATGCTCCGCTGATAACCCGCATCAGGCCGGGCGCAGTGCGCATCCGGCCGGCCGGAGGCGGCGAGGAAAACCTGATCTTCGTCGCCGGCGGAATTCTGGAAGTCCAGCCGGCGCTGGTGACGGTGCTCGCCGACACCGCGATCCGCGGCAAAGATCTCGACGAAGCCAAGGCGCTGGAGGCGCAGAAGCGCGCCGAGGAAGCGTTGCGCACTGCCAAGGACAAGCAGGAAATCGCGGTCGTCGAGGGCGAACTCGCCATGCTCGCCGCGCAACTAGCGGCGATCCGCAGGCTGCGCAAGAGGTAATCGAGACCGGCGTCAAGAACCTGAAGAGCGGCCGAGTGCCGCTCTTTTTTCTGCCGCAAAGCCGCGCGTTGACAATGGCCGACCCAGCCCATAACCTCGCTCATGATTTGGCAGAACAAATCCAGTTTCTCTCCCGCGTGCTACCTTCCGAGAGGTCCACCATGACGTACCGCCTTGCCGCCTTAGCCGTGGCGATCTGCCTTGCCGCCGTCGAACCCGGCATTGCGACGGCCAAAGACACAGTAAAGATCGCTTTCATCGGCCCGCTGACCGGGGGCGTTTCCGCCAACGGTCTGGGCGGCCGCAACTCGGCCGACCTCGCGGTCAGGCTGCGCAACGCCGATCCCAACTCGCAGTACGGCTACGAGCTGGTGGTGCTCGATGACGAGTGCAAACCCAACATCGGCGTGCAGGTCGCGACCAAAGCCGCCGCCGACCGCAAGGTAATCGCCGGCGTGACCCACTATTGCTCCGCAGTTGCGATGGGAACCGTGGACGTGTACCACCGCTTCGGCCTGCCGGTAATCGTGTGGGGTGCGGTGCTGCCGGACATTACCTACGCTAATGACTACAAGGAAATCCATCGTGTGAACGGCACGATGATCAATCAGAACGAAGTGGCGGCGCAGTTCATGACCGGCCTCAAGTACAAGAAGTGGGTGATCATTCACGACACCACCGACTACGGCAAAGGCCACAACAAGTATTTCTCCGAGGACCTGGCCACGCACGGAGGTACCGTCCTCGGTACCTTCGGCGTCACGGCCGACCAGCAGGACTTCAACGCGGAACTCACCAAGATCAAGGAACTCGGACCCGAAGTGATCTACTTCGGCGGCCTGACGCCGATCGGCGTGCGCATCCGTTCGCAGATGGAAAAACTGGGGATCAAGGCGGTGTTCCAGGGCACCTCCGGGATCGTCTCGGATGCCTTCATCGAGGGTCTCGGGCCGCTCGCCGAAGGCGTGCTGGCGTTTCGCGAAGGCGCGCCTGCAGAAAAACTTCCCGGCGGAAAGTTCTTCCTGGAGCAATACCAGAAGCAGAAATACCCCGATCCCCCCGAAAGTTACGGTGCTTTCGCTTTCGCCGCCGCGAACCTGATCATCGACGCGATCGAAAAAGTCGGCCCGGATCGCAAGAAAGTCATGCGCGAGCTCAACGGCACGCGCGACCACCAGTCCATCGTCGGCACGGTCACATTCGACGACCACGGACAGAACATGGTGCCGCTGATCACCAAGTTCGTGGTCCAGGACGGCAAATGGGTGGTGTGGGAAGACAGCGACTACGCCAGGGGCAAGCGCAAGCTGCCCAAGCCCTGATCCCGTTACAGGCAAAATGGATCTCGGGCTCGCCGGCCAGTACCTTCTGAACGGCCTCATGCTCGGCGTGATCTACGCCATGGTGGCGGTCGGATTCACCCTGTTCTTCGGGGTGCTCGACATCATCAAGTTCTCGCACGGCGACGTGGTGATGGTCGGCGCCTTCGTCGGGCTGGCTACTTTCATCGGTCTGCAGGATCTGGGCGTCGCATCCAGTCTGGCGTTGCTGCTGGCGGTGAGCGCCGCGGCGCTGATCTCGATGGCGTTGCTTGGCGCGCTGATCGCGCGCTTCCTGGTT
>JBGQGT010000235.1:0-4016 GCA_041497595.1 Gammaproteobacteria bacterium | reverse complement strand
TTTGAGCCTGTGTGCATTTTGTATTTTGTGATATTTTAACTCCATATACCCACTATCCCCCCCACACAGTCACCCATACACACCTTCACGCCCTTACCCTGCACACCTACACTCATTCACACCTTCACGCCCTTAGCTATTGATTGAATTTCTTTCCCGCGACCGCCAGCTTCTCGAGCAACGCAGCAGGCTTCCACAATTCGCCGTGCGTGGAATGATAACGCCGGACGGATTCCAGCACCTTGTCCAGGCCGACGGTGTCGGCATGGAACATCGGACCGCCGCGATAGCGCGGGAAGCCGTAACCGTAGATGTAGACGATGTCGATGTCGGATGCCCGCAGCGCGATGCCCTCTTCGAGGATTTTTGCGCCCTCGTTGACCAGCGCGTAGATGCAGCGCTCGAGGATCTCCTGCTCGGAGACCTCGCGGCGCTTGATGCCCGCCTCCTTCGAGGCCTTCACGATCAACGCCTCGACTGCGGGATCGGGAATCGGCGTGCGATTGCCGGGCTCGTAGCGGTACCAGCCTGCGCCGGTTTTCTGTCCGAAGCGCCCGAGTTCGCAAATCTGGTCCGCCACCTTCGAATAGCGCAGGTCAGCGGGCCGCGTCGCGGCCTGGCGCTTGCGGATGTACCAGCCCACGTCGAGACCGGCGAGGTCGCCGACGCGGAACGGGCCCATGGCGAAGCCGAAATCCTCGATCACCTTGTCCACCTGCTGTGGGAGCGCGCCTTCCTCGAGCAGGAACCCGGCTTCGCGAAAGTAGCCGTGCAGCATGCGGTTGCCGATGAAACCGTCGCAGACGCCGGCGACCACGCCGACCTTCTTGATGGCCTTGGAAAGTTTCATCGCGGTTGCCAGCGTTTCCTTCGAAGTCTTCGCGGCGCGCACCACTTCGAGCAGCTTCATCACGTTGGCCGGACTGAAGAAATGCAGCCCCAGCACGTCCTGCGGCCGCGATGTCACGGCAGCGATCTCGTTGACGTCCAGCGTCGATGTATTGGTGGCGAGGATGGCACCCGGCTTGGCGGCCTTGTCGAGCTTCTCGAACACCTGCTTCTTGACCGCCATGTCCTCGAACACCGCTTCGATCACGATGTCGGCATCCTTGATGTCTTCGTAGCGGGTCACCCCCTTGAACAGGCCCATGCGCTTGTCCATGGCTTCCTGGCTCAACCGGCCCTTAGACACAGTTGCAGCGTAATTCTTGCGCACGATGGCCAGGCCCTTGTCCAGCGCCTCCGGGTTCAGCTCCAGCACCTTCACCGGAATGCCGGCGTTGGCGAAGTTCATCGCGATGCCGCCGCCCATGGTGCCGGCACCGATCAGCGCCGCGGACTTGATCTCGCGCGCCGGCGTGTCCTCGGGCACGTCGGGAATCCTGGCTACCTGGCGCTCGGCAAAGAACAGGTGTCGCAGCGCGCGCGACTCGTCGGTCTTGACCAGTTTCTCGAACTGCTGGCGCTCGAATGCAATTCCCTTGGCAAAAGGCTGGTTGACGGCGGCTTCGACGCAGGCAACGATCGCCAGCGGCGCGGGATAGCCGCGCCAGTCCTTGGCTACGCGCTTACGCGCCTGCTCGAAGAACTCCGCAGCCGGCCGATCCAGCGCCACCGAGAGCTGGCTGGCGCGCCGCACGCCCTTGCCCTCCCTGACGAGGCGGTTGGTGAATGAGAGCGCCACGGCGCGCAGGTCGCCGGAGACGACCTCGTCCACCACGCCCAGTTCCTTGGCCTTCTCGGTGGAAATCGGGTCGCCGGCGATCATCAGGTCGAGCGCCTTCTCGGCACCGATCAGCCGCGGCAGGCGTTGGGTGCCGCCCGCGCCCGGCAGGATGCCGAGCTTGACCTCGGGCAACGCGATCTGCGCGCCGGGAAGCGCGACGCGGTAATGGCAGGCGAGCGCAAGCTCGAGTCCGCCGCCCATGGTCGGGCCATGGATCGCTGCCACGATCGGCTTGGTCACCGTGTCCATGTAGGCGAGCACGTCGGGCAGCTTGGCCTTGCCGGGGTCGTAGCCGCCTCCGAACTCGCCGATGTCCGCCCCGCCGGAGAAATTGCGGCCTGCGCCGATGATCACGAACGCACGCACGTGCGGATCGTGGTCACCCTCCTTGAGCCCATCGAGGATGCCCTGCACCACGCCCTTGTTCACCGACAGCGCGTTGACCGGCGGATTGTTCAGCGTGATGACACCGACGCTGCCCTGCTTCTGGTATTCGACGAAATTGGTCATTCAACCTCCGCGATCGTTAAGAGCTGAACCACGGAGGTCACGGAGGGCACGGAGGAAAGCCAAGAGCAAGAATACAAACTGGGGTGAAAACATTCCATTGGATCACAATCCATTGCAGCGAATATTGGCGGCACAGGCTAGCAAACAGTTACCTCGCTTCCACCCCCACTTTTCATTTTCTCGTTTTTGTTTTTCCTCCGTGTCCTCCGTGTCCTCCGTGGTTAAAGATTTCGTTTTTTCTTTTTGCGCCGTATATCCTGCACTCAATCCTAGACTTCCAGCCATTCCTTGCGGATGGCCTCGTTTGCCTTGAGACCTTCTGGCGTGCCCTCGAACACGATCCGGCCATGCCCCATTACGTAGAGCCGCTGCGAGATCTTCAGCGCAATGGTGAGCTTCTGCTCGACCAGCAGGATGGACACGCCGCGGTTCTTGATTTCCTCGAAAAGGCGCGCCACCAGCTCGACGATCTTCGGCGCCAGGCCTTCGGTCGGCTCGTCGATCATCACCAGGTCCGGATCGCCCATCAGCGTGCGGCACAGCGTGAGCATCTGCTGCTCGCCGCCCGACATCACGCCGGCGAGCGCATCGGTGCGTTCGCGCAGCATCGGAAACAGTTTGAACATGTCGTCGACGCTCCAGCGCCCGCTGCGGCGCGCATTCTTCATGCCCAGCATCAGGTTCTGCCTGACGGTGAGCGTCGGAAAGATATCGCGGTTCTCCGGCACGTAACCCAGGCCCTTGCGCGCGATCATGTAAGTCTTCAGGCCGTTGATCTCCTCGCCCCTGAACTTGACCGAACCGGTCGAGTTTACCTGCCCCATGATCGACTTGATGGTGGTCGAGCGGCCCACGCCGTTGCGCCCCAGCAGGCTGACGATCTCGCCCTGGCGCACGTTCAAATGCACCCCGTGCAGGATGTGGCTCTTGCCGTAGTATGCGTGGAGATCTTTGACTTCAAGCATGGCTTAACACCCTAAGCACTCACCGCAAAGGCGCAGAGGATTCTTTTTGATACCCCCTTGAGGGGTACGCGAAGGAAACCCGACGATGAACGGCAGGGTGTGGGAGCCGACTTCTTGCCCGTAGTTTGTTTGTCTGTTTTTCGCATCCGTTTTTGCATTACCTCTGCGTCCTTTGCGTCTTCGCGGTAGGCGTTGCTTTAGTGCTGCTCCGTGCCGAGATAGGCTTCCTGAACGGCTTTGTTGCCGCGGATTTCCTGCGGCGTCCCGCTGGCAATGACCTCACCATAGACCAGCACCGAGATGCGGTCGGCGAGGTTGAATACCACGCTCATGTCGTGCTCCACCATCACCAGGGTCTTGCCCTCGGTCACGTTGCGGATCAATTCCACGGCGTCGTCGGTTTCGCTGCGGCTCATTCCCGCGGTCGGCTCGTCCAGCAGGATCACGTCGGCTCCGCCCGCAATAGTGACGCCGATCTCCAGCGCCCGCTGCTCGGCGTAGGTCAGCACGCCGGCCGGCCGGTCGCGGCGCGTTGCCATGCCGATGCGCTCGACGATCTCGTCCGTCCGGCCGCGCACGTCCTTGAGCGCGCCGATGCGGTGCCAGAACGAGTACTTGTACCCCAGCGACCACAGCACCGCGCAACGCAGGTTCTCGTACACCGACAGGCGCGCGAAAATGTTGGTGATCTGGAAGCTGCGCGCCAGTCCCTTGCGGTTGATCAGGTGCGGCTCCAGCCCGGTGATGTCCTCGCCGTGCAGGCCGATGCGACCGGCACTCACCGGAAAACGGCCGCTGATCAGATTGAAGAGCGT
>JBGQGT010000234.1:0-4022 GCA_041497595.1 Gammaproteobacteria bacterium | reverse complement strand
TGCGGCGGCCTGTTTCTGGCCGCCGCTACGTTTGCCGCCGGAGACGACGGGGGGGCGAGGCAACTCGAATTCGTGCCGCCGCCCGCCGGTTCCTACCGCCTCGAACACATCATGCCTGCACCGGGCGGAACAGTGCTCGATACCGACGACCAACCCAAGCCGCTTGGCCGGTTCACCACCGGCAAGGTCACGGTACTGTCGTTCATGTACACCAGTTGCAGTGATGTCTGGGGTTGTCCCTTCGCGTACCAGGTGATGCAAGAGTTGAAGAAGTCGCTCGATCGCGAAACCGCGCTGCTGCCGCACTTGCGATTCGTCAGCCTGTCTTTCGACCCCGATCACGACACGCCGGAGGCCATGCGCCTGTACGGCGGCAGCCACATGGCCGACAAGGGCGGACTGCCCTGGTATTTTCTGACCACGCCTTCGCCGAAGGAACTGAGGCCGATGCTCGAAGGATTCGGCCAGGATCTGTCCGTGGTACTCGACGAAAATGGCAAGTCGACCGGGTCGCTGTCGCATGTACTCAAGGTGTTCCTGATCGACCGGCGCGGGTCGATCCGGGAGATTTACACCACTTCCTTCTTGTTGCCGCAGGTAGTGCTGAACGACATCAGGACCCTGCTCATCGAGCAGGGCATCGGCGTGAATTAGCCTCATCATCGTCTTTCCGGGGCGTTGTGCGATAATCCCCTGCGTTTTCCGTGCCTCCTGTGAAAAACGCTCCCCTCAACGTCGTGGTCCTCGCTGCAGGCAAGGGCACACGCATGTACTCCCGTTTGCCGAAGGTCCTGCACGCGCTCGGCGGCAAGCCGCTGCTCGCTCACGTACTGGACCACGCCCGGGCGCTTCACGCCGACCGCACCATTGTTATTTACGGCCACGGCGGCAATGCCGTGCCCGCCGGCTTCGCCGATCCCGCGCTGAAGTTCGTCCTGCAGGAACCGCAACTCGGTACCGGCCATGCGGTACAACAGGCGCTGCCGCATTTGTTGCCCGGCGGGTCCACGCTGATTCTTTACGGCGACGTGCCGCTCACACGACATGAAACGCTGGCGCGACTGGCTTCAAGTCCCGCGGGGCTGTCGCTGCTCACCACGCTGCTCGACGATCCGACCGGTTACGGCCGCATCGTGCGCGGCGAAGACGGCGCGATTGCGCGCATCGTCGAGGAAAAAGACGCGAGCGCGAAAGAAAAGAAGATCCGCGAGATCAATACCGGCATGCTGTGTGCGCCGACCGCAAGGCTCGGCGAATGGCTGGCCAGGCTCACCAACCGCAATGCGCAGAAGGAGTACTACCTAACCGACATGGTGTCGCTGGCAATTGCCTCGAAAACCCCGGTAAGCGCGGTGCATCCGGCCGAGACCTGGGAAATTCTCGGCGTCAACAGCAAGGAACAGCTCGCCTACCTGGAGCGGGTCTATCAGCTTGAATGCGCGCGCGAACTGATGCGCAAAGGCGTAACGCTGGCCGACCCGTGGCGTTTCGACTTGCGCGGCGAGTTGGTGTGCGGCCACGATGTTTCCATCGACGTGAACTGCATTTTCGAGGGCAAAGTGTCCCTGGCGGACGACGCGAAAGTGGGCGCCGGCTGCGTGCTGAAAGACGTCGAGATCGGCGCCGGCACCGTGATCGCCCCCTACTCGCACCTCGACGGCGTCGTGGTCGGCAAGCATTGCAGAATCGGCCCCTATGCCCGGCTGCGCCCGGGCACGCAACTGGCCGACGAGGTCCACGTCGGCAATTTCGTCGAGATCAAGGCCACGGAACTTGGCCACAAGTCCAAGGCTAATCACCTCACCTATCTGGGCGATTCCACCATCGGACGCAACGTCAACATCGGCGCCGGCACCATCACCTGCAACTACGACGGCGCCAACAAGCATCGCACCGTGATCGAGGACGACGTGTTCGTCGGCTCCGACACCCAATTGGTTGCACCCGTCACCGTCGGCCGCGGCACCACCATCGGTGCCGGCAGCACCATCACCAGGAACACCCAGCCAGGCGAACTGACGCTGTCCCGATCGAAGCAGGTCTCGGTGCCCGGCTGGAAGCGACCCAAAAAGACAGTAAAGGGTGATGAGTAATGGGTAATGCGCTGCAGGCATTTCCCTGCGAGAGCGGCGGTTCTCCAGCGAGGCGTTTCTACCCATCACTCATTACTCGTCACCCATTACCGAACTAACATGTGCGGAATCGTAGGAGCCGTAGCGCGGCGCAACGTCGTTCCCATCCTGCTCGAAGGCCTGCGCAAGCTGGAGTACCGCGGTTACGATTCGGCGGGACTCGCGGTCGTCAACGGCGGCATGCACCGGCTGCGCAGCGTCGGCCGGGTGGCGGCGCTCGCCGAAATGGCGGAACAGGCCAAGGTGCAGGGCACCCTGGGCATCGCCCACACCCGCTGGGCCACCCATGGCGCGCCGACCGAACGTAATGCGCATCCCCACGTCAGCGAGGACGGACTGGCGGTGGTGCACAACGGCATTATCGAGAACCACGAACAGATCCGCGAGCGACTCAGCGCGGCCGGCTACAAATTCGTCTCCGACACCGACACCGAAGTCGTTGCGCATCTGATCCACCTTAATCTCAAGAGCGGAGGCGGCCTGTTCGCGGCAGTGCGCAAGTCGGCCGCGGAACTCGAGGGCGCCTACGCAATTGCGGTGCTGTCCGAGAAGCATCCGGGCACGCTGGTGGCGGCACGCAAGGGCGCGCCGCTGCTGCTGGGATTGGGCAAGGGCGAGAATTTCGCGGCGTCGGACGCTTCGGCGCTGTTGCAGGTCACCAGGAGAATGGTCTATCTGGAGGAAGGCGACGTGGCGGAGCTCGGAGTCGACGGCCATCGCGTTTTCGACGCGAATGGGCGCGAAGCCAAGCGCGCCATCCACGAGAGCAAGCTCTCCGCCGAGACGGTCGAGCTGGGGCCGTACCGCCACTACATGCAGAAGGAGATTTTCGAGCAGCCGGGTGCGGTGGCCAACACCATGGAAATGGTGACCGGCGCGCAGTCGATCGCGCCGCAGCTGTTCGGGGTGGACGCCGAAACCATACTGAAGCGCGTCAACGCGGTCACGGTGCTCGCCTGCGGCACCAGCTACCATGCGGGACTGGTGGCGCGTTACTGGATCGAGGCGATCGCGGGCATACCGTGCTCGGTGGAGATCGCCAGCGAATACCGCTACCGCGAAAGCGTGCCCAACCCGGATGCGTTGATCATCACCGTGTCCCAGTCGGGGGAGACGGCCGACACCATCGCCGCGCTGCAGTACGCAAAATCCCTCGGCCAGAACCTGAGCCTGGCGATCTGCAACGTTGCGGAAAGCACGCTGATCCGCCTCGCCGGTCTCAAATTTCTCACCCGCGCCGGCCCCGAGATCGGGGTGGCTTCGACCAAGGCATTCACTACCCAGCTGGCGGCGCTGTTCCTGTTGACGCTGGTGCTTGCCAAGCTGCGCGGGCGGCTGTCAGCGGAGCAGGAAAAGCAGCATCTGCATGCGCTGCGCCACTTGCCGTCGGCGTTGCAGCAGGTTCTGACGCTCGAGCCGGAAGTGATGAAGTGGGCCAAGCGTTTTTCCGGCAAACAGCACGCGCTTTTCCTCGGTCGCGGCATGCACTACCCGATCGCGATGGAGGGCGCGCTCAAACTCAAGGAGGTTTCCTACATCCATGCCGAGGCCTATCCGGCCGGAGAACTCAAGCACGGCCCGCTGGCGCTGGTGGACAAGGACATGCCGGTGATCGCGATCGCGCCCAATGATGCGCTGCTGGAAAAGCTCAAATCCAACCTGCAGGAAGTGCGCGCCCGGGGCGGCGAGCTGTACGTGTTCGCCGACGCCGACAGCCATATCCAGGCCGGCGACGGCATCCACGTCATCCGCATGACCGAGCACGCCGGATATCTGAGCCCTATCCTGCACACCGTGCCGCTGCAGCTGCTTGCCTATCACGCGGCACTCGCCAAGGGCACCGACGTGGACAAACCGAGGAACCTGGCGAAGTCGGTGACCGTGGAATAG
>JBGQGT010000233.1:0-4072 GCA_041497595.1 Gammaproteobacteria bacterium | reverse complement strand
GGGGTCACGGGCGAACGCCTCAACCTCGGCCCGGCGTTGAGCCTGCCGCTGGAGAACAGCTACGGCTACGTCACCCCCCGCCTCGGCGTGCGGCACATCGCCTATCATCTCTCCCCCACCCAGGACGAGACGCCGTCCCTGACACGGGGCGTGTTCAGTCTCGACAGCGGATTGATCTTTGAGCGCGACTCGCGCTGGGGCGAACACCTTTTCACGCAAACTCTCGAACCGCGCCTGTACTATCTCTACATTCCGCCCAAGGGCCAGGACGGCTTGCCCAATTTCGACACCGGCGTGCCGGACTTGAGTTTTTCCAACCTGTTCCGCGACAACCGCTTCGCCGGCGGCGATCGCATCGGCGATTCCAACCAGATCACGGCCGCTGTCAGCACGCGGTTCATCGACGACAGTGACGGCGCGGAACGCGGGCGCGCGAGCCTCGGCAGGATTTATTACCTTGCCGACCGGCAGGTCAACCTGCCGGCGGGTCCCAGCGGGGCGGCCAGCTCGGACATCGTCGGCGAAGCCGCGGCCACCCTCACCGGCCACTGGCATGCGCGATCCACCGTTCAGTGGAACCGGGCGGACGATCATCTCCAGAGATACAACTACTACCTCCAATACAACCCGGCCAAAAACCGCATCGTGAATGTCGGCAAGCGGTTTTCCCGCGGCGACCTGGAGCAGACGGATATCTCCACCGAGTGGCCGATCGCGGGGCGCTGGACTTTCCGGGCGCGCTCGCTGTATTCGCTGCGCGACAGCCGCAACGTGGACAGCTACGCCGGGGTGGAATACAACGCCTGCTGCTGGGCGCTGCGCGTCGTGGGCAGCCGGCGGCTTGTCATCGACACACAGCGCGACAACGCCGCCGCCCAGAACAGCTCTATCATGCTGGAACTGGAGTTGACCGGCCTGTCCAAACTCGGCCACATACCGGACAGCCCGCTGCGCGAAAGCGTGTTTTCCTTCCCCTCGCGATCCACCGCGCCACAGGCCACCTTTCCCTAGTTCATGTTATCCTAGCGTTACACCGGTGCTGCGCCGGAATGTCGGTCATTGCCATGCATGACAAGACGAGCGAAGCAGGGCCACATCAAATTCATATCGGAAACCATGCATCCTGTTGCCACATCCACCACGCCCTGGAATGCGATACTCGGGCTGCTCATTTTGCTGCTGCCGTCCCTCATGGCGGCCGCTCCCGCGCCCCCAAAGGCTAGCGGGGACGTCGACCGCATCCTGGTCATCGTCAACGATGACGTGATCACCGAAACCGAACTGGCGAACCGTCTCGCGGAAACCAAGAAACAACTCGCTCTCGAAAAAATCAAAACGCCTCCGGACGACATACTCCGGAAACAACTGCTCGATCGGATGGTGCTGGAGCGCCTGCAACTCCAGCTCGCGGTACAGACCGGCATTCGCGTAGGCGAATCCGAAGTGGATCAGGCAATCGAAGCCATCGCCCGGCGCAACAATCTGAGCGTGGAGAATTTCCGCAAGGCTCTGACGAAGAGCGGCATGGATGTCGCGGCGTATCGCGCCCAGACCCGCGACCAGTTGACCATCCAGCAACTGCTCGAACGCGAGATCAACAACCGCGTCAACGTGACCGATAACGAAGTCAGTCACTTTCTGGAAAATCCGCAGAGCCGGGCGGACATGGACGTTACCTACAATCTTTCGCACATCCTGATCGGTATTCCCGAGTCGGCCTCGCCCGAGGCGATTCAGGCGGCGAAAAAGCGCGCCGAGGATGTCCTGCGTCAGTTGAAAGCGGGGGCCGATTTCGAGCAAATCGCCGTCAGCTACTCCCAGGGGGCGGATGCCCTCAAGGGCGGCAGTCTCGGCTGGAAAAAGCCGGGCGAGCTGCCCGAACTGTTTCTGGGTGCGCTCAAGAGCCTGTCGCCGGGCGACATCAGCGAAACCCTGCGCAGCCCCAACGGATTCCATATCCTGAAGCTGAACGACAAGCGCGGCGCGGCGCAGGACGAGGCCGTGACCCAGACTCACGTGCGTCACATTCTGCTGCGGACGAGCGAAATCCAGTCACTGGAGGATGCCCGCCAAAAGCTGCTCAACCTGCGCGAGCGCGTCGAGAACGGCGATGATTTCGCGGCGCTGGCGCGCGCGCATTCCGAAGATACCGGCTCAGCCGCCAGCGGGGGCGACCTCGGCTGGGTCAATCCCGGCATGATGGTACCGGAATTCGAAAAGGCCATGAACGCACTCAAGCCAAACCAGCTAAGCCAGCCGGTACGCTCGTCATTCGGCCTGCATCTCATCCAGGTGCTCGGCCGGCGCAGCCACGATATCACCCAGGAACGCCTGGAGGCCGCCGCGCGCCAGCAGATCCACGCGCGCAAGGCCGATGAGCGCTACGAGCAATGGGCACGGCAATTGCGCGATGAAGCTTTCGTGGAATACCTGGTGGATGAAACCAACTGAGTACTGAGTTTCATATTTATTATCTCTTTGCGCCTTTGATGCGCACCGTGTCTGGCACCTGCCCCCTGCGGGTCGCACTTTAGTGCGACCCATACTGCTCCCGGCAGAATGGTGCGCCTTGGCGATGAAAACATCGTTATATGTCTAAAATCCCTGTCATCGCCCTCACCCCTGGCGAGCCCGCCGGTGTCGGGCTGGATATTGCCGTGCGTCTCGCACAGCAAGCGCCTGCCTATGCGCTGGTGCTGATCGCCGATCCCGCCATGCTGGAAGCGCGGGCACAACAACTGCGTCTGCCATTCGCCGCGCGTGAATGGAGGGGACGCGACACCGCGGGTCCGGGCGTTTACGTGCTGCCAACAAAGGCGAGGCATCCCGTTATACCCGGCCAACTGGATGTCGCCAACGCTCCCTACGTGATCGAAACGCTGACAACCGCCGTCGCCGGCTGCCTGCGCCGCGAGTTCGACGCGCTCGTCACCGGACCGGTGCACAAGGGCACCATCAACGACGCGGGCATCGCGTTCACCGGCCACACCGAATTACTCGCCGCGCAGAGCGGTGCGGCACAGCCGGTGATGATGCTCGCCTGCCCCGGTCTGCGGGTGGCGTTGGCCACGATTCATCTTCCGCTCGCGGCGGTGCCGGGCGCGATCACGCGCGAGCGGTTGACCGCGGTGCTCGAAGTGCTGCACAACGATCTGCGGCAGAAGTTCGGCATCGCCGACCCGCGTATCCTGGTCTGCGGCCTGAACCCGCATGCCGGCGAATCCGGGCATCTGGGGCGCGAGGAAATCGAGGTGATTGAACCGGTGCTCCGGGATTTGTCGGCACGGGGGATGCGCCTGCGCGGTCCGGTACCCGCGGACACCGCCTTCATCCCGGCGCAGCTCGCGGACGTGGACGCGGTGCTCGCCATGTATCACGATCAGGGCCTGCCGGTGCTGAAGTACCGCGACTTCGCCCATGCCGTCAACATCACCCTTGGCCTGCCTTTCGTGCGCACCTCGGTGGACCACGGCACGGCGCTGGAACTCGCCGGCACCGGCCGCACCGACATCTCGAGCCTGCTGGCCGCCATTGAAATGGCGCGTAGCCTTATCCGATGAATGACCACCGGCCGCGCAAGCGCTTCGGCCAGCATTTCCTGCACGACCGGAATGTCGTCGGCCGCATTGTCGCGGCGCTGGCCTTGGGAGCCGGCGATCGCGTGGTCGAAATCGGCCCCGGTACGGGAGCGCTCACGCGCGAGCTGCTCACTCGCATGACTCGTCTCGACGCTGTGGAACTCGACCGCGATCTGCTCGCGCGCCTGGAAGCCGAATTCCCGCGCGAGCGGCTCACACTACACCAAGGCGATGCGCTGAAATTCGATTTCTGCAAAATCGCGTCCGGTAGCGGCAAGTTGCGGCTGATCGGCAATCTGCCGTACAACATCTCCACACCGCTGCTGTTTCATCTGCTGGACCAGGCCGGATGCATTCAGGACATGCTGTTCATGCTGCAGAAGGAAGTGGTGGAGCGACTGCGCGCGGCGCCGGGCGGAAAGGATTACGGACGCCTCTCGGTCATGATTCAGTACCGCTGCGCCGTGGAGAAACTCTTCGACGTCGCGCCCGGC
>JBGQGT010000232.1:0-4077 GCA_041497595.1 Gammaproteobacteria bacterium | reverse complement strand
TGCTCGAGCCAGCCTTTCCAGGCCTCCTTGGAAACGTTCTCGAAAATGCGCTTGCCCACGTCACCGGGAAAAGGGGGGAAATCCAGCCCCTCGCCTTCCCGGCCGAGTTTCACGCACTTCACTGTTCTTGCCATGTTTTTTTGGTATCAACAGGTTATAGCTTCTTCCGGGCGATGTGGTTACAGCCATGTGACAGGCTCATCGCGCAAGATTCCCGGTGATTATATGCCCCGCCCTGGGAAGCGGCCGGATGACGCCGGTCGACGGACGTCAGATCGGCTTGAGCAGAACTTTGGAACGCCGCTGGTAGTTGTACAACGCCTGCTTCTGCTTCGGCAGCTTGTCAACGCCGGCCTCTGCAAAGCCGTGCTCGATGAACCAGTGCGCGGCGCGCGTGGTGAGCACGAACAGGCGTTTGATCCGCTGTTTCTTCGCCTTTTCCTCGATCCATTTCAGCAATTGCTCGCCGGCGCCGGCGTCGCGATAGTCCGGATGCACGACCAGGCAAACGAGCTCCGCCGACTTCTCGTCAGGAAAAGGGTAGAGCGCGGCGCAGCCGACGATCACGTGATCGTGCTCGAGCGCGCAGAAGCGGTTGATTTCCATCTCCAGCAGTTCACGCGGGCGCTTGATCAGCGTGCCGTCTGCTTCGAGCGGCTCGATCAGCTTGAGAATTCCGCCCACGTCCTCGATGGTGGCATCGCGCAACTGCTCGAGCGGATCGCGGGTGACCATGCTGCCCACGCCGTCGTGGGTGAACACTTCCAGCAGCAGCGCGCCGTCGGTGTGGCGGCTCACCAGGTGTACGCGCGCGGTCCCGCCTTTGCAGGCCTTGATCGCATGCGGCAGGTACAGCCCGGCATCGTCCGACAGCAAGCGGTCCTTGCGCAGCAGTTTCTCCGCATCCGACACGGTGAGTTCGCGCAACAGCTTGCCGCTCTTGCTCTTCAGCCCGGGCTCCTCCATGAGGAACACGAGTTTTTCGGCACCCAGCGCGATGGCGGTCTCGGCCGCCACGTCCTCCAGGGTCAGATTGAAGATCTCGCCGGTGGGCGAATAACCGAGCGGGGAGAGCAGCACCAGTTCGCCGTCGTCCAGGCGGGTGTTGATCGCATCGGCGTTTACCTTGCGCACCTCGCCGGTGTAGAGCATGTCCACGCCGTCCACCACGCCGCGCGGGCGCGCGGTGACGAAGTTGCCGGAGGCGACGCGGATATCGGCGTTGGCCATCGGCGAGTTCGGCAGGCCCATCGACAGCAGCGCCTCGATCTCCACCCGCAATTGACCGCTGGCCTGCTTCACGCAGGCAAGCGCCTTCTCCTCGGTGACCCGCATGCCGTGCACATACTGCGTCTTCAGTTTGGCGGCTTTGATCTGCGCGTCGATCTGCGGGCGCGCGCCGTGCACCAGCACCAGGCGCACTCCAAGGCTCGCCAGCAGATTCAGATCGTGTGAGAGCGCGATGAAGCGGCCGTCCGCCACCACTTCGCCGCCGAAGGCAATGACGAACGTGCGTCCGCCGAACGCGTGCACGTAAGGCGCGGCGGCGCGGAACCACTGCACGAACTGGGCTTGCTGGGCGGCCTGCATGGCGGGCGTGGCGTCGGACGGGATTTATTTCGGTTGCATGCGGATGGCGCCATCGAGCCGGATCACTTCGCCGTTGAGCATCTCGTTCTGAACGATATGCCCGACCAGCGCCGCGTACTCGCCCGGCCGTCCCAGCCGCGGCGGGAAAGGCACCATCTTGCCGAGTGCATCCTGTATTTCCTGCGGCATGCCTTTGAGCATCGGCGTCTCGAATATGCCCGGCGCGATGGTGACCACGCGGATGCCGTTGCGCGACAAGTCGCGCGCGATCGGCAGCGTCATGCCGACGATGCCGCCCTTGGAGGCGGAGTACGCCGCCTGGCCGATCTGGCCGTCGAAGGCGGCAACCGATGCGGTGTTGACGATCACGCCGCGTTCCCCGGCAGCATTCGGCTGGCCTTTCGACATGGCGTCGGCGGCAAGCCGGATCATGTTGAAAGTGCCGATCAGGTTGATGTTGATCACCTTGGTGAAGCTGGCGAGCGAATGCGGCCCATCCTTGCCGACGGTCTTCTCGCCCACCGCGATGCCGGCGCAGTTCACCAGTCCGTGCAGGCCGCCGAACTCCTTGAGCGCGGCGTCCACCGCGGCCTTGCCCTGATCCTCGCGGGTGACGTCGCATTCGACGAAACGCGCGCGCTTGCCGAGTTTCGCGGACAGCGCTTCGCCCTGCGCCCGGGATACGTCGGCGATGATCGCGTTGCCGCCGGCGGCAACGATCATGTCCACGGTGGCGCCGCCCAGACCCGAGGCTCCGCCGGTGACGATGAAGGTGCTGTTCCTGATTTCCATTGTTAATCCTGTTGCCGGTTAAGTCGTGAAAGCCGCACAGTATAAAGGCTGGCGACCTTTGCGCCTTTGCGGTGAGCAAGTCGATTTCAAAAATCACCCCACAGCGCCTGCATCGCGGCCAGCGCGGCGAGCGCCGCGGTCTCGGTGCGCAGCACCCGAGGACCAAGACGCACCGGCGCGAATCCGCGCGACTGCGCCGCCTGCGCTTCGCCCAGCGAAAGCCCGCCTTCCGGGCCGGCGAGCAGAATCACCCTGCCGCGCGCCGGCGCGAGTTCGCGCAGCGACACAGCCGCATGCGGCGACAGCATCAGGCGCAGTTCGTCACCGGGCTGGGCCAGTTGCCCCAGCCACTCGCCGAGGCCCAGCAACGGCGCGACCGGCGGGACGCGGTTGCGGCCGCATTGCTCGCAGGCGGAGATCACCAGGTTTTGCCAGTGCTCGGCGCGCCGCGCCGCGCGCTCGTCGCGGAGCTTCACGACGCTGCGCTCGGTGGTGACCGGCTGGATCGCCGCGACTCCCAGTTCCACCGACTTCTGCAGCGTCAGGTCCATTCGATCCCCGCTCGAGAGCCCTTGCGCGAGCAGGATGTCGAGCGGCGCTTCGCGCTCGACGGTGAGGTGCGCGCCAGTCTTGATCGTCACCTCGCCCCGGTCCATGCGGGTGATGCGCGCTTCGAACTCGCCGCCGTGTCCGTCGAACAACGTGACCGCTTCGCCCACGGCAAGACGCAGCACCCGCGCCGCGTGATGTGCCGCTTCCGCAGGCAATCGCACTTCCGAGCCGTTGCCAAGCTTGCCTGGGAAGTAGAACCGGGCACCGGATTTCGCCGCAGGTTTCTTATGCAACTCCTTATTCATGTTAAGATTTTGACATGCAACAAGGTTGTGGTCACAGGCTTTTTGCGCGGCACGCCGCACCTGGGCGGGCCGGCGCCGGCAATTCCTCGGAGGCGTAGGCGATGGGCGCTCAACCACCGGTGTGCGATTTCGGCTGGAAGGCGCCCGACTTCGACCTGCCAGGCACCGACGGCAAACGCTACACGCTTGCCGAAGTACGCGGACCCAAGGGGCTGCTGGTGATGTTCATCTGCAACCACTGCCCCTACGTGAAGGCCGTTCGCGACCGCATCATCCGCGACTGCGCCGAACTCAAGGCGCTGGGCATCGGCTGGGTGGCGATCAATTCGAACGATCCCGACGACTATCCCGAGGACTCGTTCGAAAACATGCAGCGCGTTGCGCGCGATCTCAAGTTCCCGTTTCCCTACCTGTTCGACGAGACCCAGGAGGTCGCGCACGCCTATGGAGCGGTGTGCACGCCGGACTTTTTCGGTTTCAACAAGGACCTGGGACTTCAGTACCGGGGCAGGCTCGACGCCTCGCGCACCTCGCCGGTGGCGAACGCACGCCGCGAATTATTCGAGGCCATGAAGGCGGTGGCGGAAACCGAGCGCGGTCCGGCGGATCAAATACCCAGTATGGGATGCTCGATCAAATGGAAGCGGCGCTGAAGAAACCGGCACCCGGGATGCTCGAGCGCGTGATCGCCACGGTGAAAGACGTGGCGAAGGAAGAGGTCATGCCGCGTTACCTGAAGGTGGCGCATCAGCGCAAGTCGGACGGCAGCCTGTTCACCGAAGCCGATATCGCCGCCCAGGACGCGCTGTCCCACCGGCTTCCGGAAATCTATTCCGGG
>JBGQGT010000231.1:0-4096 GCA_041497595.1 Gammaproteobacteria bacterium | reverse complement strand
GTTCGTCACGACACCCTAGACGCCCTGATGGGCGCAGATCACGGCAAAGCTTCCCTGACCACCCTGCTTTGCCAAGCAATAACATAACAAAAATCAATGACTAAGGCAAGACTCTCAATGAACTTTTTAAGGTTGGGGTTGCGGATTCTCCATCTGGCGAGAAATTCAAGGACGAGGCTGCGGGGCCGTGCCGGTGCGTGCGTCCTGCGGATACCCCACGAGACGCATCGCCAAACCCGCCTCAGGCAAGTTTGACCTGCGGCGAAACCAACTCCGCCGCCTCGACCCTTTCCTTCTCCTGCTGCAGGGCCCACATGTGGGCGTAGACCCCGCCCCTGCCGAGCAATTCACGATGGCTGCCGCGCTCGACGATGCGCCCGCCCTCCATGACCAGGATCTGATCGGCATCGACGATCGTGGACAATCGATGCGCGATGGTGAGCGTGGTGCGGCTGGCTGAAATGCGGCCGAGTTCCGCCTGAATCGCCTTCTCCGATTTGGAATCGAGCGCGGAAGTCGCCTCGTCGAAAATCAGTATCCTCGGGTCCTTCAGCAGCGCGCGCGCAATCGCCACCCTCTGCTTTTCGCCGCCGGAGAGCTTCAAGCCGCGCTCGCCAACCATCGCCTCGTATTTGTCCGGCAGGCTCTCGATCAGGTCGTGGATATGCGCCGACTGGGCCGCCGCGATCACCTCTTCCCGGCTGGCTTCGGGATTGCCGTATGCGATGTTGTAATAGATCGTGTCGTTGAACAGCACCGTGTCCTGCGGCACGATGCCGATCGCCGCGCGCAGGCTTTTCTGTGTGACGTCGCGAATGTCGAGACCGTCGACGGTGATACGCCCGCCGCTCACGTCGTAGAAGCGGAACAGCAGCCGCGCCAGCGTGGACTTGCCCGAGCCGCTCGCGCCCACCACCGCGACGGTGTGCCCGGCCGGGATCTCGAAACTCGCCTGATGCAGGATCTGGCGCCGCGGATCGTAGCCGAAGTCCACGTTTTCGAAGCGCACCGCCGGATGCGCCGCCGCCAGATGCACCGCGTCCGGCCGGTCTTCGATCTCGCGATTCTCGGAAAGCAGCCGGAACATCTTGTCCATGTCGGTAAGCGCCTGCTTGATTTCCCGGTACACCATGCCGAGGAAATTGAGCGGAATGTAGAGCTGGATCAGCAGGCCGTTGATCAGCACCAGATCGCCCAGCGTCAGCGGACCCTTCACCACCCCCTGGGCCGCCAGGATCATCAACAGCGTCACCGCGATCGCGATGATCAGGCTCTGGCCGATGTTGAGCAGGCCGAGCGAGGCCTCGTTCCTGACATCGGCCGACTCGAATTTCTGCAGGTTCTCGTCGTAGCGCCGCGCCTCGAACTCCTCGTTGTTGAAATACTTCACCGTCTCGTAGTTCAGCAGGCTGTCGATCGCGCGGGAGTTGGCCTTCGAATCGAGCTCGTTGGCGCGGCGGCGGATGTCCATGCGCCACTCGGTCACGGTAAAGGTGAACGCCAGGTAGATCACCACCGCGACCATCGTCACCGCCATGAAGCGCCAGTCGAACTTGGTCAGCAGCACGGCCGCCACCAGGCTGAACTCCAGCACCACCGGGATGATCGAGAACAGCATGTAGCTCAACAGCGTGGAAATGCCGCGCGTGCCGCGCTCGATGTCGCGCGACACTCCGCCGGTCTGGCGATCCAGGTGAAACCGCAGCGACAGCGCGTGCAGATGGCGGAACACCTGCAGCGCGACCCGCCGGATCGCGCGCTTGGCCACGCGCACGAACACGATGTCGCGCAGCTCGGCAAACAGCGTATTGGAAAGCCGCAGCACGCCGTAGATCAGCAGCAGCGCGAACGGCAGCGCCAGCACCGCCTGCTTGGCGTCCAGGGAATCGACGATTTCTTTCATCACCAGCGGCACGCCGACGTTGGCGATCTTCGCGGCGGCGAGGAAAGCAAGCGCGGCCGCCACCCGTCCCTTGTATTCCAGCAGGTAGGGCAGCAGCTTGCGGATGGTGTGCCAGTCGTTGCGGCTCGACGAGGGCGTGCCGGATGGCCGGGATGCGTGGTCTCTCAAGAGAACGGGCGATTGTGCATGATGTACTGCAATTCTAATCCTTGATGCGCTTACACTCGAAGCTAAACGCGTCCTGATCCCAGGCGATGACAAAGGGAAAGACCAGGCCGGAAAAGCTGCTGGAACGGATGGACCGGAGCCGTCGCCGCGGCCCGACACTCCGGTGATGTATATTGATCCATCGTCGTCGGACATCGTTGAGGGGATAAAAGGCATGGGGCAGGCGCTACGTTGGCTGGTCGCGGTTCTGGTCGTGCTCGCTTTGCTGTTCGCCGCCTACACCTGGTTGGTGCTGAACTGGAGCTACTCGGAGGGCGAACGCGCGGGCTACGTGCAGAAACTGTCGAACAAGGGCTGGATCTGCAAGACCTGGGAAGGCGAGCTGGCGCTGGTGACGATGCCGGGTACCGTCGCAGAAAAGTTTTACTTCAGCGTTCGCGATGACGCGGTGGCGCGGAAAATCAATCAATCCGTGGGAAAGCGCGTAACGCTTACCTACCGGGAGCACATCGGCGTGCCCTCGACATGTTTTGCGGAAACGCGTTACTTCGTCCGCGACGTGAGGATCATCGAGGAACCGGCGCCGCTTGCGCCGCCGCCCCAGCCGGCGGCGGCGCAACCGTCCGCTGTCCCGCAGCCACGGCAACAGTGAAAAATCACGTCACTGCGGAACAGGGTCTCCCTGCGTCCGCCGCACCCCGCACGCTGCCACCTCAGGTGCGGGTGATCGTGCGCGACTGGCTGAACGCCAACCACATCCTGCTTACCGGCCGCGACCGCACCGTGCTGGTGGACAGCGGCTATGGCAGGGACACAAGCATCACGCTTGCGAAGGTTTCCGTAGAACTCGCCGGCAGGCCGCTGGACTGGCTGGTCAATACCCACTGCCATTCCGACCACATGGGCGGCAACGCCGCGGTGCGCCGGGCGCATGAGTGCCGCCTGAGCATTCCCGTCGGCGAGGCGCCGCTGATCGAATCCTGGGACGAGGAAACCCTCTGGCTTTCCTACGCCGACCAGCGCTGCGAGTGCTTCGCATTCGACGACACCATCGCCCCCGGGGATGTGCTGGACTGGGGTGATCTGCAATGGCGCGCCATCGCAGCACCCGGCCACGACATGGGTGCGCTGATGTTCCATTGTGAGGAAGAACGGTTGCTGATAACCGGTGACGCTTTGTGGGAGAACGGCTTCGGCGTGCTGCTGCCGGGGCCGGATCGGGAACAGCGGCTTGCCGCAACCCGCGCCACGCTGGAGGCGATTTCCAGACTGGACGTCCACACCGTGATTCCCGGTCACGGCGCACCTTTCTCCGGCGTGGATGCGGCGCTGGAGCGCAGCCTCCGCCGGCTGGAAGCGTTCGAGCGCGACGAACTGCGCATGGCGCGTCATGTGTTGAAGGTGATGTTCGTGTTCTCCCTGATGGATCGGCAACGTCTGCCGCTCGGCCGGATCCCCGAATACCTGGCGACGGTTCCGTTGTACGCGGATTTCAACGCGCGCTATTTTCAGCTCAACGATGCAGCGCTGGCTGCATTGATCGTCGGCGAACTGGAGCGTGCCGGGGCCGTAAAGAGATCAAATGGATATCTGATTGCCGCCGGCTGATTTAGCCGGCCGCGGGCCGGCGATAAGAGCGTTCGACGCAAAGGATTCTGTTCAATACCTTCTTTTCAATACCCGCTCGACGGGTGCCCTTGAGGGGTACGCAAAGAAAGTAAAGGCGCAAAGAAAGATCGCGCAAGGCGGAAAAAGAAAACGGGCGCATCATCTGCGCCCGCACGCAATTCGCGTAAGAACATGGCTAGGAACTGCAGGGGACACGGGCAGTTGGCGGCCCGATCCTTGGTCTGCGGACAGATTATTGCCCGGCGCAAGTGCGCGATGTTGTTAAAAATTGTAAATACTGGACTTGGCCGGTCACTACAGGAAGTCCTGCGCGCGGCCGTAACTCGAAATGCCTGTCAAGAGCCGCAGCAATCCGTAGGCGGCCCGGGTGGCGATTCGCATCAGCAGGCCCATGCG
>JBGQGT010000230.1:0-4105 GCA_041497595.1 Gammaproteobacteria bacterium | reverse complement strand
GATGTAGCGCCAGCTCAGGTACTCCGTCACGTAGCCGCCCAAAGTGGGGCCGACGAACGATCCCATCACCGCGCCCATTCCCCACAGCGCCATGGCCTTCCCCTGCTCCTCCGGCGGATAAGTATCGAGAAGGATGGCTTGCGAAAGCGGGATCAGGAACGCGCCGCCCAACCCCTGCGCGACGCGGGCGACCACCTCCATCGCCAGCGACTCGGCGGCGCCGCATAGAACCGAGGCGGCGAGGAAGACCGACACCGCACACACGAACACGCGCTTGCGCCCGAAGCGCAAGCTCAGCCATCCTGCGGCGGGAATGGAGAGCGCCGAGGCGACGATATACGAAGTAATGACCCAGGCGATCTGATCCTGCGTCGCCGAGAACGTGCCCTGCATGTGCGGAAGGGCGACGGCGGCGATGGTCCAGTCGACCGAATACAGGAAACTCGCCAGCCCGACCGACGCGGTGATGAGCGCCGGGTGCTTCGCGGGATACACGATTTCAGCGGCGGCCATCCGCGATTGCGGATGCCGGCGCGAGGAAGCGCGGCAACCAGCCATCGTCGATCAGCTTCTGCACCATGCGCGGCAGCCCGCGCGGCCGTCCCGTGTCCACCGCCACGGTGACCGTCATGCCCGCGCGCAGCTGCGGCCGTCCGGGCGGCTGCTCGACCTTGACGCGCACCGGCACACGCTGCACGACTTTGACCCAGTTGCCGGTCGCGTTCTGCGGCGGCAGCACCGCGAATTCCGCGCCGGTGGCGGGTGCTATGGCTTCCACCACCGCCGGCCATTCGTTATCCGGATAGGCATCTGCCACTACCGTCGCCGGATGACCGACAAGCATGTGAGTGAGCTGCGTTTCCTTGTAGTTGGCTTCGATCCATATCGGGCCGTTCTCGATGACGCTGAAAATGGGTGCGCCTTTTTGCACGAATTCACCCACCCGCAGTTTCATGTTGCTCGACACGCCGGCGACGGGCGCGTTCACCAGGGCGCGCGACAAATCAAGCATCGCTGCGTCGTAGGCCGCCCGGGCTTCAGCGTAACGCGGATGGCGCTCCGGCGGCAGGTTCGGATCGCCGGACAATCCGGCCAGAACGCGGTTGGCCTTTTCGCGAATGCTGTCGAGCCGGCGCCTGGCGGCTTCGACGTTGTAGCGCGCCTCGTCGTAGGTGTCGCCGCGGGTCATGCCCTTTTCCTTCAGGCGCTCCTGGCGCTCGAACTGGCGGGCCAGAAAATCGATCCGCTCGCGGCCCTCCGCCGCTTCCTGCAGTGTGGCGCGGTATTCCGCGCGCAGCGACTGCACGTCGGTGCGCACCACGTCCATCTGCGCGCGCGCTCCGGACACCGCAATCTGGAAGGGCTCTGGATCGAGCCTGAACAGCAAGGCGCCGGCTTCCACCGGCTGGTTGTCGCGCGCAGCCACTTCGACGACGCGCCCGCTGACGGATGCGCTGATGGCCACGATGTTCGCCTTGACGTACGCGTTATCGGTTTCGACCAGCCGGCCGCCGGTGGCATAGATGTACATGCCGATCCCTGCTGCCGTCAGCGGCACGACCACCAACAGCAGCAGGCGCAGCGAGCGATGCAACGCGACCACGACCTGGCTCCGCTCAGCGGACATGTCAGCGCTTTCTCTTCCGCCCGGAGTTCCCGGAAGCGCCATTGTCGGACCGCGACAGATTGGCCTTGATGGCGAGCAAGGCGTCCACGAACTGCTCCTGCCGGGACGCCGACAAGCCGGCCAGCGCGTCGCGCCGCACCTCCGCCGCTGCCGCGCGCATGGTCTTCATCACCGGCTCAACTTCGTCGGTGAGGTATACGCGCTTGGCGCGGCGATCCTTCGCGTCTTCCCCGCGCCGCACCCAGCCCTTGGCCTCGAGGCGGTCGAGCAGGCGGCCGAGCGTAGGCTTCTCGATTTCCAGCGTATCCGCGAGTTCCGACTGGGTGACGCCGTCGTTGCGGAACAGATGCGTGAGCACCCACCATTGCGAACGCGTCAGTCCCAGGGACTTCACGCGGCGGTCGAAGGTAGTTCGCAGCAGGCGTGCGACGTCGTTGATCAGGAAGCCAAAATTGCGCGACAGGTCTTCTCGGAGCACGGTGGTCGATTTGGTTGCTTAGCTTATAATAAGTAAGGTTAGCACTTTAGCGGCGGTCGACGCCAGCCCCCTCCACGAACCGGCCGCCGCGGTCCGGTCGCAGCAATCGTTTGCCGGCCCATGAGCCTACAATGAACAAGAATTGGCGGCGGCAAAGGCGCGCGACGGGGTGGCAAGCAACAAATTGCAGAAAACCAACAATCACGAGGCGAGCATGAAAATCACTGCCGTAGAAACCATCAATCTGGAGGAGTTTCCCAACGTATTGTGGGTGCATGTTCACACCGACGAAGGCGTCGTCGGGCTGGGCGAGACCTTCTACGCGGTCGCCCCCGTATCCGCCCACATCCACGAGACCTGCGCGCCCTATCTGCTGGGCAAAAACCCCCTGGAAATCGACAAGCACAGCCGCCAGTTCCTCAATACCTATCTCGGTTTCAACAGTGTCGGCGTGGAAATGCGCGCGGCGTCTGCCGTGGATATCGCACTATGGGATATTTTCGGCCAGGTCAGCGGCCAGCCGATCTACCAGCTCCTCGGCGGCGCTTCGCGCGACAAGGTGCGCGTCTACAACACCTGCGCCGGCTATCAGTACGTGCGCGCCAAGCCCACCCAGGGCACCGAAAATTTCGGCCTGCCGGCGAAGGCCGACAAGAAGAACCGCCCTTACGAAGACCTGATGGCGTTCAAGACCGACGCCGGAGAGCTGGCGAAGTCGCTTCTGGAGATGAACATCACCGGCATGAAGATCTGGCCGTTTGACGAGGCGGCCGAAGCCTCCAACGGCAGCTACATCTCGAATGCCGACCTGAAGAAGGCCATGCGCCCGTTCGAGCAGATCCGCAAGGCCGTCGGCGACAAAATGGACATCCACGTCGAGTTCCATTCGATGTGGAATCTCCCCACGGCCATCCGCATCGCCGAAGCGCTCGAGCAGTTCGATCCGTTCTGGTACGAAGACCCGGTCAAGATGAACAACCTGGATGCGCTCGCCGATTACGCGCACCGCACCAACGTGTGGGTCACCGCCTCCGAAACGCTGGGCACGCGCTGGGGTTTCCGCGAGTTGTTCGAGAAACAAGCCGTCTCGGTATGCATGCTCGACGTGGGGTGGACCGGGGGTTTATCCGAGTCCAAGAAAATCGCGACCATGGCGGAAGCCTACGCGTTGCCGGTCGCTCCGCACGACTGCACCGGGCCGATCCTGCTTACCGCGTCGGTGCACCTGTCGCTGAACTGCCCGAACACGCTGGTACAGGAAATGGTACGGGCGTTCTATTATGACTGGTACGGCAATCTGGTCACCCAGTTGCCGCCGGTGAAGGACGGCTACATCACCGCGCCGAAGGGGCCGGGGCTGGGCACCAAGCTGCAGGCGTCGGTGCTGAAACGCAAGGACGTCACACGGCGGATCTCCAAACTTGGGAAATAACGACAGAAAAAGAGTTCACCGCGAAGGACGCCAAGGACGCAAGGGAAAACCAGAGGCAAACAGAATGTGTACTTCAATAACTTTCGCCGGCAGCCAAAACAGAGCCTCCCGCATTTTTCACGTTACGGCCTTGTTTCAGTTCTTGCCTTTCCTTTGCGTCCTTGGCGTCCTTGGCGGTGGATACGTTTGACTCTTGACGGAACACAACCATGACTGGTACCACAGCGAAAACCGACACCCGCGTGCTGATCCTCGCGCCGGGCGACAACGTCGCGGTGGCCAAGTCGGACATCGCGTCGGGCACGACGCTGACGGTGATGGGCCAGGCCGTGACGCTCAAGACCCGTGTTGAAGTCGGCCACAAGTTCGCGTTCAAGAATGTCGCGAAGGGCGAAAAGCTGGTGAAGTACGGCGCGCCGATCGGGGTGGCAACGCAGGACATCGTGCCCGGCGATTACATGCACATCCACAACGTCACCAGCGATTACATCCCGACATACACCCTCGACGAGGGCCACGAATTCTTCAAGGAGGCGCATTAATCATGCTCAACGCCTATCTCCGCCCG
>JBGQGT010000229.1:0-4123 GCA_041497595.1 Gammaproteobacteria bacterium | reverse complement strand
GCCGCAATGTCTGTCCTGATCGCCGGCTGCGGCAATCGTCAGGGTGAGCTGCCCAAACCGCCTGCAAGCACCACCATAGGTACGGAGATCGACGACACCGTCGTCACCACGAAAGTGAAATCCGCGCTGTTTGCCGACCCGGATATCAAGAGTTTCGATCTGAAGGTCGAAACCCGCAAAGGCAAAGTCCAGCTCAGCGGCTTTGTCGACAATCAAGCTCAGATCGACCGCGCCATCACGACCACACGCGGGGTCGAGGGGGTCAAGAGCGTCGACAACAGCATCAGCCTGAAGGGCGCGAGTGCGACGGTGGGCAACAAGATTGACGACGCCATCATCACCACCAAGGTGAAGTCAGCGCTGCTTGCGGACCCGAGCGTCAAGAGTTTCGATATCGCCGTCGTGACGCGCAAAGGCGAAGTCCAGCTCAGCGGCTTCGTAGACAGCCAGGCCCAGATCGACCAGGCGATCGCCATCGCCCACAAAATGGATGGCGTAAAGAGTGTCGGCAATGAAATGAGCATCAAGAAGTAGGACCACGGTACGACCTAACGATAATCCAAGGAGACAGCAATGATGAACCGGGCAGTGGACGAATTCGATCGGGCCAGAGGCAGGATGGCCGGCGATTTCAGGACCATGATCAACGACAGCGAGGATCTGCTGAAGGCCGCGGCGACGGTGTCGGGCGAAGGCTTCGCGGCGGCGCGGACGAAATTCGAGGAGAAATTGAGGCGCGCCAAGGCCACACTGGCAGACGCATCGCAACCGGTGTTCGACAGGACAAGGGAAACCGCCGCTGTCGCAGACGACTACGTACACGGCAATCCATGGACCGCCGTCGGTGTCGCGATTGCGGCCGGAGTGTTGATCGGCCTTCTGGCCGCGAAGCGATAGGCGACCGACGCGCGGCACGGTTGAGTCGGCCCGTTGTGAACGAGGCAAGCACCCCGGTCGAGGATTCCGCGGCGGTCGCGGCCCGCGCGCTGCGCGGCTCGCGCATTCACCTGGCGGCCGGCATGTTGGCGGTTCTCGCGCTGGTCGCCGCTTTGTACCTGGCGCGCGGATTCTTCGTCCCGCTGTTGATCGGCATCCTCGCGAGCTACGCGCTGCACCCGCTGGTGGACTGGCTACAGGCGTGCCGCGTGCCGCGTAGCATCGGTGCGGCATTGGTGCTGGCGATGGTGGTCGCGAGCTTCTCCTGGATCGGCTTCTCGATGAGCGGCGACGCCGAGGCGGTGATCGAGAAGCTGCCCGAGGCCGCCCGCAAGCTGCGCAAAGATTTGAGCACCGCGCGCTCGGGCGCCCCGACTACACTACAGAATATGCAGGAAACCGCCCACCAACTCCAGGGGGCTGCTACCGATGCGGGCGCGCAGCCCCAGGCAGACGCCAAACCGGGAGCACGCGCGAGGCCGGAAGCGCGCGCGGTCGCGCCCCAGGCGCCCGAGCCCACCTGGTTGCGCGACTACACGCTCGCGCAGTCCGCATTGCTCGTCACGGTTGCCGCGCAGACCCCGATTGTGCTGCTCCTGACCTATTTCCTGCTCGCTTCCGGACAGCACTTCCGGCGCAAGCTGGTACAGCTCGTCGGGCCGTCGCTGTCGCGCAAGAAGGACGCCGTGCGCATCCTCGAGGAGATCGACGTGCAGGTCCAGCGCTACCTGCTCGCCGTGCTCGTGTCGAACGCCCTGCTCGCCGTCGCCACCTGGCTCGCATTTCTGGCGCTCGGCCTGGACCAGGCGGGCGTCTGGGGCGTCGCTGCCGGGGTGTTTCACTTCGTCCCCTTCCTCGGCCCGGCGCTGATCGCGCTCGGGAGCGGCGTGGCCGCTTTCCTGCAGTTCGAGTCGCTGCTTTACGCGCTCGCCGTGGCGGGCGTGTCGCTGCTGGTAGCGGGTACGATCGGGTTCGGGTTCATGACCTGGCTGCAAGGCCGGGTCGCGCGCGTGAACGCCGCGGTCCTGTTCATCGCCCTGTTGTTCTTCGGCTGGCTATGGGGCGCGTGGGGGCTGCTGCTCGGCGCGCCGCTGGTGGCCATCGCCAAAGTGGTCTTCGATCGGGTCGAATCGCTGAAACCTGCGGGCGAACTGCTCGGGCGCTAGCTCTGTGTGCCCGCCATCAGATTTCGACGATCTTCAAGAACTGCCGCGCCAAGCGCGCCAGCGAACGGAATCGGCCGCGCAGTCGGCATAACCTTGGTTACGAATCGCAACGCGCCCCAACCAATGAGTGAGATATCTCATCTGCATCGTCGGAGACAAGCCCCGTTTCACACTGAAGGCTAGACGTCCGGCGAGCCGATCGACACGATGCGATCAGGTTTCGCTCATGAATATTGGCGCCCGCAAGCGCGGCAGCGCCCACTCTCCAAAGTCAAAGATGCATGGCTGGCCCGTATTACCTATTGCGTTCCTGACCTCGTTCCTCACCTTTCTCGCGGTCTTTCTCCTGCCCTTGCCCCCGCCTTGGCTCCTGCGACGTTCCCTTAGCTTGCGGAAGGTTTTTCTGGCTTGACCTTGGCGTTTGCTGCTCACGCTGCGCTGCCCCTTGCTGTGGCGGCCGCCTCTGATCTTGGACTGCCGGGCCTCTCTGTTGAGGAGGGGCTTGGGTTGGGGCTGACCTCTGCACGTTCTCACCTCCCTTTTGCGGCGGCTGTGAGCGTGGGACGGCTGGACCGCCCTGCCGGAGCGGCGGTGGCGGGTTGGAACGCTGGATATCCTGCTGCCTGGGACTTCTCTCCTGACGCGCTCCCTGTTGTCCCCGCTGAGAAGGCGCTGGCGCTCTTTGCACTGCCTGCTCCTGATAATGTTTCCGCACTACCGCGTCACGCGGTTGGTAGCGGTAATTGTGGCTGTGAAGCGCCTGCTGCTGCTCCACATGGGGATACCGATCCCCTGAATACTGCCGCTGGTAGACAGGCAGCGGGGCGGGCGCTGGAGCAGAACGGCGGTTCCACCTGTCCCATCCGCTTCGATGCTGCTCCCATCCTTTGCCCCAGTGCTCACCCCAGCGTGGCGGCGCATCCGACCGCCACCCGCGAAAGTACGCAGGCGGTTGCCGGTAATAGCGCACCGGAACTCGCAGGACGTACAGCGGCACAAACTCTGGGGCCACAAGCCCCCAAGGTCCGTTGTACCAGGAACTCGCGTACCAGTTGTCGCTCTGGTATACCCAGTACATGCCATCGTAAAAGAAGAAGTTCGAATCCAGTCGCGGAGCGTAGTAGACCGGGTAGCCCGGCACCCGGACCAATTCCGGGAACAACGGCAGGTTGATCCCGATGCTCACGCCGGGAAGCCCGATACCGATGCTCACCTGAGCAATGGCCGAAGTCGCCGACCAAAACAGCATCCACAGCACAATGAGTCCGTAGCGCATTTTCTGTCCTCCAGTTCGATCACCGGGGTCGGAGTGTTGTCAACGGAAAGTGACGCCGCCCCCAATTCTTCACAAATTTGCTCTTAATTTTTTCATTATCCCATTGCGCCCGGGACATTCCGTGCGCTAGCGAAAATAAGGTTTGATCTGAATCAATCGACTTGACCAATGAGCTGGATACATTGGGCCTTAGGGAGGGTCCAATATTAAAGCAACATCCGTTTCGGCGGTATCCGGAGACGCGCTTCGCGTTCAGGGACAGGAAGCGTGCGGTATCCGCACAGCATACGCCCAGGCAAAACCAACTTCTTGCAGCGCTGCCACTGGAGGATTATGAGCGTCTGCTGCCCGATCTGGAGCCCGTTCCTTTGCCGCTGGGTTGGACCGTTCACGGCGCTGGCGACCGGGAAAAGTACCTGTATTTCCTCACCGCTGGCATCGTTTCCCGGTTCTACGTGACGGAGAACGGGGCGTCGGCAGAATTCGCGGTCACGGGCAGCGAAGGCGTGATCGGCGTCGCATCGTTCCTGGGTGGCGAAAGCACGCCGAGCCAGGCGGTGGTGCTGAGCGCCGGCTACGCTTATCGGCTGGGGGCGGATCTGCTGAAAAACGAGTTCGAGCACGACGGCCCGCTGCCGCATTTACTGCTGCGCTACACCCAGGCGCTGATCGCGCAAACCGGGCAGATCGCGGTGTGCAACCGGCACCATTCGCTGGAACAGCAACTGTGCCGCTGGATCTTGTC
>JBGQGT010000228.1:0-4141 GCA_041497595.1 Gammaproteobacteria bacterium | reverse complement strand
GCTCGACTACGCCAAGCTTGTTCCCGCGTAAGCTGAAACCGGTTCAGGCTTTCAGCCGGTGACGAACACGTCGCGATAGCTGGTGTAGATCGTCAGCAGCATTACCGGGATCCACAGGATCAGCCCGAGGCCGAAGGGGATCACGGCGAACAGGAGCAGGACGGAACTCACGATGCTGTAGAGCAGCAGGGGCATGGCGTTGCGCAGGCAGCCCAGCAGGCTGGTCCACAACGCCTGGAAGCCGGGCTGGTCATCGAGGATTACCAGCGCCGGCGCGAACCACACCGCCATCGCCAGCGGCACGAACAACGTCGTTCCGACCAGCATCGCCTGCAATACGCGCCTTGTGCCCTCGGGCGTGAGCGTCGAGGCATCGAGCGCGCCGATCCCGGCCGTCACCGCTTCCTGGAACTCCGGGCCGCCGACGGTCAGCATCACGCCGGAGATCACCACCTGTCCCACCAAATACACCCCGCCGACCGTCACCAGATGCGCGGCGTTGTGGTGAAAACCGCGGAACAGGTGTGCGATCTCGATGTCCTGCCCGGCCTCGAGGTCCTTTGCAGCCGCCATGATCCCGCCCAGGAACACCGGGGTGAGCAGGTACAGCACGTAGGCGCCGATCACCGGCAGCAGGCTCAGCCCCACGCCAATCAGCGTCAGCGCCATGTTGAGCACCACCCAGATCAACGGGTTCTTGCGGAACAGTTGAAAGGCCGCGACGATCCACTGCCAGCCGCGGCCAGGCGCGACACTTCGGATCTTCATCAGGATTGGCCCGGGTGGTTTATACGGTCAGCCGCTGCGGCCGGTCCGCGGCCTTGCGGTGATTGAGCAGAATGCGGCGGAAACGCTCCGGATCGTGGGCGTGGGTGAGTTCGCCCGGACGCGGCAGATGGAAATCGTAAAGCCGCGAAACCCAGAATCGCAGTGCGCCCGCGCGCAGCATCCATGGCCAGGCATCGCGCTCCTGATCGGTAAACGGCCGCACCGAGGTGTACGCCTTCAGCAGCGCCTGGGTGCGTGCCGGTTCGAGCGTGGCGTCCGCGTTGGTACACCAGTCGTTCACCGTAATCCCCACGTCGTAGACAAAACAATCGACGCAGGCAAAGTAGAAATCGATGAAGCCGCCGACGTTGTCGCCATGACCTTGATCGTGCCGGAACAGCACGTTGTCGCGGAACAGGTCGGCATGGACCACGCCGCGCGGCAGGCCTTCGCGCACCTGCTGCGCCTGAAAGCGGATTTCCGACTCCAGCATTTCCGCGTCCTCGGGAGTGAGGAAGGGATAGATCTCCGGCGCGCAGGTGGTCCACCACTTCTCGCCACGCAGGTTGTCGAGATGGCCTTTGAATGTCCAGCCGGCGAGATGCATGTCCGCCAGCACCCCGCCGACACGCGCGCAATGCCCGGGCGTCGGTTCGGTAACCGGTTGGCCTTCGAGACAGGTGACGATCGCCGCCGGCTTGCCGTTGAGTTCACCCAGCAATTCGTTCTGCAGGTTGGCGATCGGTTTCGGGCAGGGCACGCCGTGGCTGGAAAGATGCGCCATCAGGTTCAGATAAAACGGCAGTTCCTGGCGGCTAAGCTTCTCGAACAGGGTCAGCACGAACTTGCCGTGCGTGGTGGTGACGAAATAATTGGTGTTCTCGATCCCGGACAGAATGCCCTGCAGGTCGGTGAGCACGCCGATCGAGTAATTGCGGAGCCAGGCCGAGAGCTGTTCCGCCGTAACGGTGGTGAAAACGGACATGAACGGGCTACAGATTCAGTTGCGCTTCGCGCTCGGCCGCGGACGGTTCGAAGCCGCGCTTTTCGTAATGGTTGAAGATCGCCTCGACCACTTGTTTGGGTTCGTCGATGACCTTGATCAGGTCCATGTCGGCCGCATCGATCATGCCTTCGCTTACCATGCGATCCCGCATCCAGTCGATCAGGCCGCGCCAGTAGGATTCTTGCACCAGGATGATCGGAATGCGGCGGATCTTCTGCGTCTGCACCAGCGTCATCGCCTCCATCAGTTCGTCCATGGTGCCGAATCCGCCCGGCACCACCACGTACGCGGAGGCGAATTTCACGAACATGACCTTGCGCGCAAAAAAGTGGCGGAAGGTCTGGCTGACGTCCTGGTACTGGTTGGAGATCTGCTCGTGCGGCAACTGGATGTTGAGCCCGACCGAAAGCGAGCGGCCAAAGAAGGCGCCCTTGTTGGCCGCCTCCATCACGCCCGGGCCGCCGCCGGAGATGACGCTGAAGCCGGCGTCCGAAAGCTGGCGCGCGATTTCCTCGGTGAGGCGGTAGTAGGGATGGTCCGCAGGGACCCGCGCGCTGCCGAACACGCTGACCGCGGGCCGGACGTTGGCCAGGCGTTCGGTGGCCTCGACGAATTCTGCCATAATCCCGAACACCCGCCAGGATTCGCGCGCCGACCACGCTTTCTCGACGAGCTCGGGGGCGAGCGGTACCGGAATCTTCTGCTTTTCGCTCATGCTGGATTTTCCGCGCTGATCATCGATGAAAACGCTCTTGCTGGTCGACGGTTCTTCCTACCTCTACCGCGCATTCCACGCGCTTCCCGACTTGCGCAACAGGAACAACGAACCGACCGGCGCCGTTTACGGCGTACTCAACATGTTGCGCCGGCTGCGTAAGGAAACAGCCGCGGATTATATCGCTTGCGTATTCGACGCAAAAGGAAAGACCTTCCGCGACGATTGGTACCCGCAGTACAAGGCCAACCGTCCGCCGATGCCCGATGACCTGGTGCAACAGATTGAGCCGCTGCACCAGAGCATACGCGCCATGGGTTGGCCACTGCTGATGCTCGAAGGCGTCGAAGCCGACGACGTCATCGGCACGCTGGCAAAGCAGGCCGAGGCCAAGGGCGTGCACACCGTGATATCCACCGGCGACAAGGACATCACGCAACTGGTCAGCCCGACGGTCAGACTGGTGAACACCATGTCCAACGAGAATCTCGACGAAAAGGGTGTCGAGGAGAAATTCGGCGTCAAGCCGGCGCAGATGGTGGACTACCTCACGCTGGTCGGCGACAGCGTGGACAACGTGCCCGGCGTGGACAAAGTCGGCCCCAAGACTGCGGTGAAGTGGCTGACCCAATACGGTTCGCTCGACGAAATCGTCGCCCATGCCGACGAGATCTCCGGCGTAGTCGGCGAGAACCTGCGCAAGGCCCGGGACTGGCTGCCGACAGCGAGGAAGCTGCTCACCATCAAGTGCGACGTCGAGTTGCCGGCCCCGTTGGAGGGGCTAGAACCGCAGCCGCAGGACACAGCCAAGCTCGCCGAACTGTTCGATCGCCTCGAATTCAAGACCTGGAAGCGGGAATTGGAGGAACGAGGGGTGAGGGATGAAGGACGAGGGAACGAAACGGCCACATCCTCCCCTCACCCCTCGCCCCCCGTCCCTCACCCCTCGGCGGCGCGGCATTACGAAACCATTCTGACGGACTCCGCACTTGCCGCATGGCTGGACAGGATCTCGAACGCGCCGCTTGTATCGGTCGATACCGAAACCACCGGCCTCGACCCCATGACCGCGCGGTTGGTCGGCATTTCCCTGTCGGTCGAACCCGATCACGCTGCGTATGTTCCAGTGGGCCACAACTACGCCGGCGCGCCGGAGCAGCTTGCGCTGGATCGTGTGCTCGCGGTGCTGAAGGATTGGATGCAGAGTCCGAAGCATAGGAAGGTCGGTCAGAACCTGAAGTACGACAAGCACGTGTTCGCCAATCACGGCGTGTTTCTATCCGGCATCGAGCACGACACGCTGCTGCAGTCCTATGTACTGGAAAGCCACCAGTCGCACGACATGGACAGCCTCGCGGCCCGGCACCTGGGCGTCATGACCATCAGCTACGACGAAGTGACCGGCAAGGGCGCGAGCCGCATTCCCTTCGAACAAGTCGCTGTGGAACGCGCCACCGAGTACTCGGGCGAAGATGCGGACATCACTTTGCAACTGCACCGGACGCTGTATCCGCAGATCGAGCTCGACGAGAAACTGGAGCGCGTCTACCGCGGTATCGAAATGCCGGTGATGGAAGTCCTGTTCGCCATGGAACGCCAGGGCGTGCTGCTCGACTCCGCGCTGCTGGAGCAGCAGAGCCGCGAGCTCGGCG
>JBGQGT010000227.1:0-4187 GCA_041497595.1 Gammaproteobacteria bacterium | reverse complement strand
ATCGACAGGGTCGTCTCCGAACTGATGATCCTGGTGAATACCGAGTGGGGCCGGCAGCTCGCGCTCAACGAGATTCCGGCGCTGTACCGGGCGCAGGGAAACGGCAAAGTGAAGATGTCGACGCTGCCGGCGCCGCATCAGGGGCTGGGCGTTTCGCAGTACATCTGGGCGAGTTCCCCGTTGCGCCGTTACGCGGACCTGGTGAACCAGCGGCAGTTGCTGGCGCTGTATCGCCATGAGGCACCGCCTTACCCGCCGAAGGACGAGCGACTTCTTGTGATCCTGCGGGACTTCGAGCTGGCTTACGAAGCTTATGCGGAGTTTCAGCGCAACATGGAGCGCTATTGGTGCCTGCGCTGGCTGATCCAGGAAGGCGCCGCAACGGCGGAAGCGGAGGTGCTCAGGGAGGAACTGGCAAGAATCGATCGCATCCCGCTGGTCGTCCGGGTGCCGTCGTTGCCGCCGCTTGCACCCGGAAGGCGGGTGGAACTGGCAATTTCCGACATCGACCTGATTGAACTGACGCTGCATTGCGAGTTCAAACGGCAGACCGATGAAATTGCGCGCTGACAGTTGCCTCGCAGTTATTTAGAATTGGCGCAGCGTCCCTTCTTCGCCTAGCGGATTTGCCGGATATCTCGATCAGCGCGTTCGACACCCGAGGCAGCCTCGCCGCCAGCCTCTCGGTCCCCCCGCCGCCCTCCACCGGCGACATTCTGCCGGTCACGCTGGCGTTCTCCATCGTTTTCCACGCCGTTTTGCTGCTGATCACATTCGCGCCACCGAATTTCGCCGGAAGGAATTTTGTTCCCCAGCTGGAGGTGGTGCTGGTCAACTCGAAGACATCCTCGAGGCCGCTCAAGGCCGATGCGCTGGCCCAGGCCAGCCTCGATGGCGGCGGCAATACCGAGGCAAAAGCCAGGGCGAGCACCAATCTGCCGAAGGTGAACAACCTGGAACCGTCCCAGGAAGTGCAGCTGGCGGCGAAAAAGGTGCAGAGACTCGAGGAGGAAGCGCAGCGGCTGCTGCGTCTGGCCCAAGGCGGCCATCCGACCGCGACAGACACCCGGCCTGCACCCACGGCCGCGCAGCAGGAGCGTCTGGAAGACCCGGCACTGCAGCAGCAGCGCCTGTTGATCGCGCAACTCGAGGCGAGAATCGAAATGGAGATGAGGGAATATCAGGAGTTGCCGCGCCGCAAAGCCATCGGGTCGCGCACCGAGGGTGTCGTTTACGCCGAATACGTGGATAAGTGGCGCCGGCGCATCGAGCAGGTCGGCACCCGCAACTACCCGGAGGAAGCGAAGCGGCGCAAGATCTACGGCTCGCTTTTGATTACCGTGCACATCAAGGCGGACGGCAGCGTAGAGAAAGTCGAGATCGACCGTTCATCCGGACATCGCCTGCTCGACGCGGCGGCCAGGCGCGTCGTCGAACTTGCCGGCCCGTTCCCGCCCTTCCCGGCAGTGGTGCGCAAGGACTGGGACATACTGAGCATTTCGCGCACCTGGATGTTTACCCGCAGCGACCTCGAACTCGTCGCTTCCCCATGACGGACCGCTACGCGGTAATCGGCAACCCGATTGCCCACAGCAAGTCGCCGCAGATCCACGCGGCGTTTGCGCGCCAGACCGGGCAGGACATCGAATACACGCGCCTGCTGGCGCCACCGGACGGCTTTCGCGGCGCCGTGGAAAGCTTTCGCGCGGCGGGCGGCAGGGGCGCAAACGTGACCGTGCCTTTCAAACTGGAAGCCTTCGACCTGGCCGATGAAGTATCGCAGCGCGCCAAGGATGCGCAGGCGGCGAATTTCCTGAACTTCGACGGCGGGCGCATCCGCGCCGACAATACCGACGGTGCCGGCCTCACCCGCGACATCACCGGTAATCTCGGCTTCGGCATGGCCGGCCGGCGGGTGCTGCTGATGGGTGCGGGAGGCGCGGCGCGGGGCGCGCTGCAGCCGCTGCTGGCGCAGCAGCCGGCAATCCTGACAATCGCCAACCGCACGGTGGAAAAAGCGCTGCAGCTCGCCGAGGCATTTCGCTACCATCCGTCGGCGGCGTCCTCGGTATTGTCGGGATTGCGCTACGACGAACTGGCGGGACATCACTTCGATCTGGTGATCAACGCCACCTCCAGCAGCCTGCATGGCGAATTGCCGCCGTTGCCGGCGGGAGTGTTCGCCGAGGGCTCGCTTGCCTATGACATGATGTACGGCAAGGGACACACGCCTTTTCTTGCGTTTGCGCAGTCCCAGGGCGCGGCGCGCCTTGCCGACGGTCTCGGCATGCTGGTCGAGCAGGCCGCCGAGTCGTTCTTCCTGTGGCGCGGCGTGCGCCCCGAAACCCGTCCAGTCATCGAACTGCTGCGAAACCAATGAAGCGCCTGCTGCGCTGGGCCTGGCGGAGCGTCGCCCTCGTGCTCGCCGCGATCGTCGTCTACCAGTTCTGGATATTCGGCAACGTGGTCTGGTGGGTCTGGTTCGATCCCTCCACCAGCGCATTTATGGAAAGACGGCTGGAAGTCCTGCAGGAGGACAACCCCAAGGCGGCGCTGCGCCACAAATGGGTTCCCTACGAGCGCATCTCGATCAATCTCAAGCGCGCAATGATCGCGGCCGAGGATGCCAAGTTTCTCGACCACGACGGCTTCGACTGGGAGGCGATCCAGAAGGCCTACGAGAAGAACATCATCAAGGGAAAGATCGTTGCCGGGGGTTCGACCATCAGCCAGCAACTGGCCAAGAACCTGTTTCTGTCCGGCAAGCGTACGCCGTGGCGCAAGGCGCAGGAAGCGCTGATCACCGTCATGATCGAGAACGTGATGACGAAGCGGCGCATTTTCGAGATTTATCTCAACATCATCGAATGGGGAGACGGCGTGTTCGGCGCCGAAGCCGCTGCACGTCACTACTACGACACCAGCGCGGCCTATCTCGACGCCGAGCAGGCAGCGCGGCTTGCCGCAATGGTGCCGAAGCCGCGCTACTACGACCGGGTGCGCTATACCCCGCTGCTGGAGCGGCGCACCGGCATCATCCTGGAGCGCATGTTCTACGTGGACGTCCCATAGTAAAGCTCAGCACAATCCCGAAATGACGCTCACGTATAATTCGCCAACTTCTCCGGCGCCGTCATGCTCATCCATCCGCAGTTCGACCCCGTAGCACTCCATCTCGGCCCGCTGTCGGTGCGCTGGTACGGACTGATGTACCTGCTGGCCTTCGTCATCGTGCTGGTGCTCGGGCGTTACCGCATCAGGACCCAGCCGTGGCTGGGCTGGACCAACCGCGATCTCGACGACATCCTGTTCCTCGGCGTGCTCGGCGCGGTGCTGGGCGGGCGGCTCGGCTACGTGCTGTTCTACAAGTTCTCCGAGTATCTGTACGATCCGGTGCGAATCCTCTTCCTGTGGGAAGGCGGCATGTCCTTCCACGGCGGCTTCCTGGGCGTGCTGGTGGCGATGTTGTGGTTCGCGCGCTCGCGTCACAAGAGCTGGCTGGCGGTGACCGACTTCATCGCGCCGCTGATTCCGCTCGGGCTGGGCGCCGGAAGGATCGGCAACTTCATCAATGGGGAACTGTGGGGACGGCCCGCCAATGTTCCCTGGGCGATGGTTTTTCCGAACGTGGATAACCTGCCGCGCCATCCGTCGCAGCTCTACGAATTCATGCTCGAGGGCCTGGTGCTGTTCGCGCTGCTGTGGTGGTTCTCCAGGCGCTGGCGGCCCGTCGGCGCGGTGTCCGGGGTGTTCCTGATCGGCTACGGGACGCTGCGATTCCTGGTCGAGTTCACCCGCGAGCCGGACGGTTTCCTGGGACTGCTCGCGCTGGGATTGTCGATGGGCCAGTGGTTGAGCCTGCCGATGGTGCTCGGCGGCATCGCGCTGCTTGCGTGGTCCAACCGGCGCAAGCTCGGTAGGCCTAATTGAGGTCGCGCGGTTTGGTCGGCGGGCTGACCGCAAAGAAACTGCGGCGGTTGAGCAGGCGCCGGAAGTTGTCCAGCGACAGCAGGTGCGAGTAGATCTTTTCCAGCACGCCTGCGACAAGCAGCTGGCGCAGCTTGTCGTCCGCCAGCGATTCCAGCGCATTTCTCGCAACGCGGTGCATGCCTTCCAGTTGCATGGTAAACCCTTCCACTTCCGCCTTCATCGCGAACGGCTCCAGCAGTTCAAGCCCCGCCAGCAGT
>JBGQGT010000226.1:0-4225 GCA_041497595.1 Gammaproteobacteria bacterium | reverse complement strand
GGGCGGTTACGGAAACGTGGTGACCGTGCGTCATCCCAACGGCTATACCACTTTATATGCGCACCTTTCGGGGTTCGCCCAGAGCGTGCGTCAGGGAAGGCGCGTAATCCAGGGTGAAGTCGTCGGCTTCGTCGGCAGCACCGGCCTGGCCACTGGCTCTCACCTGCACTACGAATTTCGCGTCAACGGCGTTCACCAGAATCCGATGCGTCTGGCGATGCCACCGGGCCCACCGATCACCACGCAACTGCGTCCCGAGTTCGAGGAAGCAGCCCGGCCGCTCTTCGCGCGGCTCGACATGCTGCGCGACACCAATCTCGCCCGCCTGGACTGAAGCGCGCACCATTCCACCTGCAGCCCGCGGCCCGTTGCCCTGATAGACTCGGTAATCATGGCCGGTAAAGAGCGTTTCATCGGGTTGATGTCCGGAACGAGTCTGGACGGCGTCGATGGCGTCCTGATGGATTTCTCAGGGAACGCAAACCGGGTCATCGGCGATGCGTTCATCCCTTACGACGACCGCCTGCGCGCCCAACTGCTTACCCTGCACCAGCCACATTCCGGGGAGCTGCATGACGCGGCCGTTATCGGAAATCAACTGGCACGGATGTATGCGCAAGCAGTCGACGAGTTGCTTCGCAAGACCATGATCATTCGCCAAGATATCGTCGCGATCGGCTGCCATGGGCAGACGATCCGGCACCGTCCGGACGCCGGCTACACCATACAATTGGGTAATGGCGCGCTGCTTGCCGAACTCAGCGGCATCGCGGTCGTGTGCGATTTTCGCAGTCGCGACATCGCCGCCGGCGGTGAAGGCGCACCGCTGGTGCCGGCATACCATGCTGCCGTGTTTTCCCATCCGTCCGTGCATCGCGTCGTCGTCAACATCGGCGGCATCGCCAACCTGAGCGATCTTGCACCGTCCGGAGACGTGCGCGGCTTCGACACGGGGCCGGGCAACGCGCTGATGGACGCCTGGATTCAGCGCGACCTCGGCAAACCCTTCGACAAGGACGGCGCTTGGGCGCAAAGCGGACGCCCGGACGACAAACTGCTGAACACGCTGCTGGCGCACGAATTTTTCTCGCGCAAGCCGCCTAAGAGCACCGGGCGCGAAACCTTCCATCTCCCATGGGTGGAGCAGTATTTGACCGGGCGCGAAAGGCCCGAGGATGTTCAGGCGACGCTGCTGGCGCTTGCCGCGACCAGCATCGCCCGCAGCGTCCGGTCGTACTGTGCCGGCACGAGAGAGGTCTATCTTTGCGGTGGCGGAGCGCAAAATGGTGCACTGATTGCCGTCCTGAAAGCGATGTTGCCGGGAGTGCTCATTGCGCGCACCGACAAACTCGGTGTCGGCGCCGATTGGGTGGAAGCGTGTGCGTTTGCATGGCTCGCGCATCAGGCGCTGCGGCGACGGCCGGGGAACCTTCCCGCGGTCACCGGTGCCAGGGGGCTGCGGATACTTGGCGCGATCTATCCGCACTGAAGAAAAAAAAGGGCGGCATCACATGCCGCCCTTGTTCTGAAGGAAGCTGTAGCTACGCGGAGAAGGACGAACCGCAGCCGCAGGTTGACGCGGCGTTCGGATTCTTGATCACGAACTGCGCGCCTTCGATGCCTTCCTGATAGTCGATCTCTGCGCCCGCCAGGTACTGGAAGCTCATCGCGTCGATCAAAAGCATCACGCCGTTCTTTTCCATCGACGTGTCGTCTTCATTGACGGCTTCGTCGAAGGTGAATCCATACTGAAAGCCGGAACAGCCGCCGCCGGTTACGAAAACCCGGAGTTTGAGATCGGGATTGCCTTCCTCGTCGATCAGTTCCTTGACCTTGGTGGCCGCGCTATCTGTGAAGACCAACGGCGACGGCATCTCTGTCACTGCATTCATTTCGCTCTCCTGCTGACGAACTCCACAAAAATCATTATCTGGCTCGGCCACCCGTGGGTCAATCGCCACTAGACCCCTTCAACGACACGACTTTCTGTGCCTTGTCGTCGTCCTGGTGCACCAACCTGCCCTGTACCACCGCACCTAGCTGAATTTCCAGCGTCTTGTAGTGCACGTCCCCTGTGACATTCGATTTTGGCTGCAGTTCGACGTATTCGGCGCCATGCACCGGGCCGATGACGGTTCCATTGATCACAGCGTGGGAGACGCGTATCTCCCCCTCAATTTGGGCCTTTTCGCTCAAAACCAAGGTGCTGGGCTGATCATCCGTGGCGGCGACGTTGCCGCGCACACGTCCATCCACCCGCAGGCCGCCGGTGAAGGAAATATTGCCCTCGACGACAGTACCGGAGCCGATCAGGCTGTCGATCCGATTCTGCGGTTTGGTGGGTTTCGCTCCGAACATTGATGTACCCCACTCACGATAAGGAGACGGTCTGCGTGGATACCGGCGTCGGATTGCCGTTCTCCAACACGCGCACTTGCACCTTTTTTACGACAGCGCCGGGTGCAACCATGAACGTCCCGTCGACGCGTTGATAGAACTTGAAGACCAGATTATACGCCTGCGTGGACTCGCCCTCGCGTGGCAGGCTGATCACTTCCGCTTTGCCGCCATCTTCGAGGTCGACGACGAACTGGATATGCCCGCGGAATTCCCGTACCCGCTGCTTCGATTGCACGATCAGCAGCCGATAGCGATACTCACCCGGCAGGGCATCCGGCTGGACGCGAAAGCGATTGACGCTGACACCGCCCGGCTCGCTCCCGGATGCCATCAGAGTCTGGAAAAACGCCAGGTCTTCCTTCTGCAGCGCATTCTCTTCGGCAAGCGTGCGGATCTGAGCCGACAGGTTGCCGTGGGTCGCTAGCTCGATCTGCAACTGCCGTTCCGCCGCCGCGATTTCGCGCCGCAGGGCGGCATTCTCATCCTTCAGATTCGAATTGAGATCCTCGAGCCGTGCTTTTTCGCGCTGCGCCTCGCCCTGATCGAAGCCCGCGTATTGCCGGCCGAAATCGTAGGTCAGCCAGGCAACGCCGAGCGCCAGCCCCGAGATGACGATGATCGACAGCCAACGCCAATACCATGGGACGTGGGTGTGAATCGCCACCCGGGGCGCGGCAATGCCGAAGCGGCGCTTGATGGTTCGTATCAGCGTCACGGCAGCAAAGCCACGTGTTCGATTCCGGTGGCTTCGCGCAGACCGAACATCAGGTTCATGTTCTGCACCGCCTGGCCGGCCGCGCCTTTCACCAGATTGTCGATCACCGACAGCACCACGACGGTATCGCCGCCACCCGGCCGATGCACGGCAATGCGGCAGACGTTCGCGCCCCTGACTGAACGCGTGTCCGGGTGGCTACCGGGCGGCAACACATCGACAAACGGCTCGGCTGCATAGCGCCTTTCGTAAAGCGCCTGAACGTCGACCTCCTTGGTCAAACGTCCGTACAGCGTCGCATGAATTCCGCGGATCGCCGGGGTCAGATGCGGCACAAAGGTCAGGCCGACTTTTTTGCCGGCAACCCGGCTGAGGCCTTGCACGATTTCCGGCAGGTGACGATGCCCGGATACCCCGTAAGCCTTGAAATTGTCGGACGCCTCGGAGAACAGGATGTGGACCTCCGCTTTCCTGCCCGCCCCGCTGACGCCTGATTTTGCATCGGCAATCAGATGTTCGATGTCCACCACGCCGGCCTCGACCAGCGGCAGAAAGCCAAGCTGAACCGAGGTGGGATAACAGCCCGGGTTGGCAACCACGCGTGCCTTGTTGATCAGATCGCGATTCACCTCGGGGAGTCCGTACACCGCTTCGGCCACGACCTCGGGGCAGGCGTGCGTCATGCCGTACCACTTTTGCCATTCGGCGATGTCCTTGATGCGAAAATCCGCGGAGATGTCGATCACGCGTGCGCCGGCTTTGAGCAACGTCGGCGTCTGCCCCATCGCTACCCCGTTCGGTGTGGCGAAGAACACGACGTCGCATTTCTCCAGTTGTACCGTCGTCGGATCCGAGAATTTCAGCGCCACCCGCTTGCGCAGGCTCGGAAACAAGTCTGCCACCAGCATGCCGGCTTCTTTCCGCGAGGTAATGGCGGCGAGTTCCACTCCCGGGTGGGTCGCCAGGATCCGCAGCAATTCAACACCGGTATAGCCGGTACCGCCTACGATGCCAACTTTTATCATTTTCTCCAAGGACTTATATCATGTTTCGATAATATCGCCTTACCCGATGCCGGTGCAAATAAAAAAGCCGCCCTGTGGGCGGCTT
>JBGQGT010000225.1:0-4324 GCA_041497595.1 Gammaproteobacteria bacterium | reverse complement strand
TGCTTTCCGAACTTGTCGCTGATCTCGGTCTTGGTGACGGCGGTGTCCTCCATCACGTCGTGAAGCAGCGCCGCGGTGAGGGCCTGGCCGTCGAGGTGCCACTGCGCCAGGATGTGGGCTACGGCAATCGGATGGGAGATATAGGGATCGCCGGACTTGCGGAACTGGCCCTGATGCGCGGATTCGCTGAACTGGTATGCGCTTTGAAGCTGAACCACGTCTTCCGGCTTCAGGTAGCCGGCTGCATCCTTGAAGAGAAGCTCGGCCTCGGACATGGTCAGCGCTGGGGATTCAGCCGGGAACCGGTGTGCCGCAGGCATTCACCGGTGGAAGTGTGCTTGGCTGATCCTCCTGCGATCGTGAGAGACGGCAGCGCCGTCAGGTTTTGGACTTGAGGATCTCGACCCCGACCTTCTGGGCCGCGATCTCGCGCAACGCGATGACGGTAGGCTTGTCCTTGTTGGTGTCCACCATCGGGGAAGCGCCGGTGGCAAGCTGGCGCGCGCGATAGGTCGCGGCCAGCGTGAGCTCGAAGCGATTCGGAATGTGCTTCAGACAGTCTTCTACGGTGATACGCGCCATAACACCTTCACTTCAAACTGTTGATCAAGTCACAGTGACGCGCGATCTGCGAGGGCAGTCGCAACCGTGCGCATCGTACGACGCTTGCCAGATCTTCCACGGCGGCATCGAAGTTGTTGTTAATAATAACATAGTCGAATTCCTCCAAATGGGCGATCTCGCCGCGCGCGGCCTTGAGGCGGCGCTCGATGACGGCGGCGCTGTCCTGGCGGCGATCCATCATGCGCTGCCTCAGCACGTCCAGCGAGGGCGGCAGGATGAAAATGCCGATGGCGTCGGGAATCAAACTGCGCACTTGTTGCGCACCCTGCCAGTCGATCTCCAGCACCATGTCATGGCCCTGGCCGCGGTGCGCCTCGATCCATGCCTGCGAAGTGCCGTACAGATTGCCGTGTACCTCGGCACTTTCCAGAAACTCGGCGCGCTCGAGCATGGCCTGAAACACCGGCTTCGTTACGAAGTGATAGTCGCGCCCGCCCCGTTCGCCGGGCCGTGGTGCCCGCGTGGTATAGGACACCGACAGGTGCACGTTCGGATCGCGGGCGAGCAATTCCCTGACCAGGGAAGTCTTGCCGGCCCCCGAGGGGGCGCAGACGATGAAGACGTTGCCTTTCACTCGATGTTCTGTATCTGTTCCCGCATCTGCTCGATCAGCACCTTGAGCTCCATGGAGGTCTGGGTGACTTCGAGGTCCACCGATTTGGAACCCAGCGTGTTGGCTTCGCGGTTCAGTTCCTGCATCAGGAAATCCAATCGCTTTCCGACCGCGCCGCCTTTGTCCAGGATGCGGCGGATCTCGCCGAAGTGGGTGCTGAGCCTCGACAATTCTTCGTCGACGTCGATCTTGGAGGCAAACAGCACCAGCTCCTGCTTGAGCCGGTCGTCATCCATGTTCACCATCGCCTCCCTGAGGCGCGCGGTAAGCTTGTCCTTGTAGCCGGCAATCAGCTGCGGCATGCGCGGCGCGATGTCCCTGACCAGCGTTTCCATCGCGCCGATGCGCGCGAGCAGGACACTCTTCAGTTTTTCGCCTTCGCGGCCGCGGGTTGCGGTGAGATCGTCCAATGCCCGCTCGAGCAGCCGGCCGCAGGCTTCCTGCAGGTCCTCCAGTTGCAAGGTGTCGTTGCCCAGCATTCCGGGCCAGTGCAGCGCATCGTTGACCGACAGCGGCGCGCTTTCCGGTATTGCCGACATCACGTCGTCGTTGAGTTGCTTGAGCTGCGCGAGCAGCTTCTCGTCGATCTGCAGGCCCGACTGCGACGCCGGCGATTTGTTGACTGTGATGCGCACTTCCACTTTGCCGCGGGTAATGCGCCCGCTGGTTTTTTCGCGCAGCCCCGCTTCGAGGGTACGCAGATCGTCGGGGATGCGGAACTGGACGTCGAGATAGCGGTGATTGACCGAGCGCAGCTCGAGGTTGAGCGCGCCGAAAGGTAACTCGGCCGCAGCGACGGCATAACCGGTCATGCTGTAGATCATGGCGGCCCTGGCGCTTTACAAGGTGAAAGGACTTGACCAGAATTGGCGAGCCGAAAAGATAGCACACAAATCAACGGCATATTGCCGACAGCCAGATCCCGTAGCGTCCGCGCCGCAGGCGCTCTCGGCTCCCTTATCCCGACATCATGAAAGAGCCCCCATGCGCCCCAGCGGACGCTCCCCCGTCGAATTGAGAAAGCTCAGCATCACCCGCCGCTATACCCGCCACGCCGAAGGTTCGGTGCTGATCGAGTGCGGTGACACCAAAGTGATCTGCACCGCAAGTATCGACGAAAAGGTGCCGCCGTTCCTGAAGGGGAAAGGCCAGGGTTGGCTGACCGCCGAGTACGGCATGCTGCCGCGCTCGACCAACACGCGCACCGAGCGCGAAGCCGCGCGCGGCAAGCAGTCCGGGCGCACCCAGGAAATTCAGCGCCTGATCGGACGCAGCCTGCGCGCGGTGACCAGGCTCGATTTGCTCGGCGAGCGCACCATCCAGATCGACTGCGACGTGATCCAGGCCGACGGCGGCACGCGCACGGCGAGCATCACCGGTGCGTTCGTTGCGCTCCACGATGCGGCGACCTATCTCAAGGCAAGGCAAATGACCGGAGAATGGCCGATCCAGGACCACGTCGCGGCAGTGTCGGTTGGGGTGTACAAGGGCGTGCCGGTGCTGGACCTCGATTACCCGGAAGATTCCGCCTGCGATACCGACATGAATGTGGTGATGACCGGGGCCGGCGGATTGGTCGAAGTGCAGGGCACCGCCGAAGGCGCGCCGTTCTCGCGCAAGGAAATGTACGCCATGCTGGATCTGGCTGAAAAAGGCATCCGCCAGCTCATCGCCGCACAGCGCGCCGCGCTGGAGCTAAATTCTTGACCGCAAAGACGCAAAGCGCGCGAAGAAAACCACGGCGAGAAGTGTAACTCGAAGACGGGAAAATGCCGTCGACCGGGGTGATTGACCACATCCAAGGCTGTCTTTCCATTACTTTTGTATTTCGCCTGTTCTTCTTTGCGTTCTTTGCGCCTTTGCGGTGAGATTTTACGATGTTCAATAAACTGGTAATTGCGAGCAACAACCCGGGCAAGCTACGCGAGATCGGTGAGATCCTCGCGCCTCTTGGTATGGAGGTCATCCCGCAGTCGGCGTTTAAGGTTCCGGAGGCCGAAGAGCCGCACGCCAGTTTCATCGAAAACGCGCTTGCCAAGGCACGCCATGGGGCGCGGCTTACCGGACTGCCGGCACTGGCGGACGATTCCGGCATCTGCGTGGACGCGCTCGGTGGTGCGCCGGGCGTGGTTTCGGCGCACTTTGCCGGCGAGCCAAGATCGGATGCACGCAACAACCGCAAGCTGCTCGAAATGCTCGAGGCCGAGGACAATCGCCGGGCGCATTACTACTGCGTTATGGTGCTGATGCGTCACGGGGACGACCCGCAACCGCTGGTCGCCGAGGGCGAATGGCGGGGCGAAATCCTGCGCGAACCCCGCGGGTCCGGCGGTTTCGGATACGATCCGCTGTTCCTCGATCCGATGCTGGGGAAAACCGGTGCAGAGCTGTCGCCGCAACAAAAAAACCGCGTCAGCCATCGCGGCAAGGCACTGACGGCGCTGGTGGGCGTGCTGAAGCGGGGCGCCTGAAAAATTCTCACCGCGTTCCTGCATTGCCCGCTGGAACTATATTTGCGTGGCGCTGCCCGACAGGCGTATACATGGCGTCTGCAAGATGCTAGCTGATGAACCGATTCATGGAGTCCGCGATGAAAACAGAATTTACGACCGACAAGCTCATGGAAGACCTCCGGCTGGTGGTATCGGATGCCGAAGAACTGGTCAAGGCGACTGCCGGCCAGGCGGGAGAAAAGGTGAGCAACGCGAGGGCGCGTGCAGAGGAATCCATCCGCGCGGCCAAGGCGCGTATCGCCAATGCCGGGCACGTGGCCGCCGAGCATACCCGCGAAGCCGCAAAGGCCGCGGACGATTACGTGCGTGAGAATCCGTGGACTGCAGTGGGCATCGCCGCGGGTGTGGGAATCCTGATCGGCGTTCTAATCAACCGCAAGTGACGCACGCGTATGGATGAACGCAATACGCCGGATGCGCCGGCGGAAGGTCCGCAAGTCGGCCTGTTCGACTCGCTCAAGGCACTGCTGGTAACGCTGGTCGGCATTGCCCACACCCGTGTCGAGTTGATCAGCACCGAGGTCGAGGAGCAATACGCCCGATTGGTGTCGTTGCTGGTGTGGGGGCTGGTGGC
>JBGQGT010000224.1:0-4328 GCA_041497595.1 Gammaproteobacteria bacterium | reverse complement strand
GACCGGCGTTTCCGCCTCGGTATCTATGCGGTGTGCGGCGTCCTGGTCTTGTTGCTGATCTGGATCGTCGCCGACCTGGTCCTGCGCTGATAATCGCCGGGTCGCAGGCGGATTGACTGCGCGGCGATGTCAGGCAACACTGTGCCAATCCACATCGTTGTTATACAGGAGCCCATGGTGCCGCTTCCCACTCGACTTCCCCGCCTCGCAGTCCCTCTGTTTCTGTTGTTTGCGCCGGTCGCTTTCGCCGCCGATCTTCGCACCGATATCGACCGGATGGCCGATCAACTCGAGCCCAGGGTGATCGAGTGGCGGCGCGACATCCACCAGAACCCCGAGCTGGGCAACCGTGAGTTCCGCACCGCCGGCAAAGTGGCCGAGCACCTCAAGGCGCTCGGGCTGGAGGTGCGCACCGGAGTCGCGCATACCGGCGTGGTTGCGGTGCTTCGCGGCGGCAAGCCCGGCCCCGTCGTTGCACTGCGCGCCGACATGGACGCGCTGCCGGTGACCGAAGAGGTGGACCTGCCGTTCGCGTCGAAGGTCAGGACCACGTGGGCCGGCAAGGAAACCGGCGTCATGCACGCCTGCGGCCACGACACGCACGTCGCCATGCTCATGGGTGCGGCCGAAATCCTGACCAAGGTGCGCGACCGCCTGTCCGGAACCGTCAAGTTCATCTTCCAGCCGGCGGAGGAAAGCCCGCCGCTGGGCGAGGAAGGCGGCGCGGCGTTGATGGTCAAACAAGGCGTGATGGAAAACCCGCGCCCGGATGTCGTTTTCGGCCTGCACATCGGCTCGATGCACGAGGCTGGAACGATTGCCTACCGTCCGGGTCCGGTGATGGCCGCGGCCGACATCCTGCGCATCACCGTGCAGGGGCGGCAGACGCACGGCTCGGCGCCGTGGACCGGGGTGGACCCGATCGTGGTCGCGGCGCAGATCGTGATGGGACTGCAAACCATCGTCAGCCGCCAGATCAACGTGACGCAGGAACCGGCAGTGGTATCCATCGGCGGCATAGACGGCGGCAACCGCTTCAACATCATCCCCGATAAAGTAGAGATGGTCGGCACTATCCGCACCTTCGACGAGGCAATGCGCGACGACATCCACCGGCGGGTAAAGACGACCGCGGAACACATCGCCGCAGCGTCGGGCGCGCAGGTTACGGTCGCCATCGAAAAGCCCTACGCCGTCACCGTCAATGATCCGGAATTGACCGAACGCATGCTGCCGACGCTCAAGCGCGTGGCCGGCGAGGACAACGTGAAAATGCGCGGCAAGACCACGGGCGCGGAAGATTTCTCCTTCTTCGCGCAGAAGGCGCCGGGGCTGTTCATATTTCTCGGCGGCTCGCCCAAAGGAACGGACCTGACCAAAGTGGCCTACAACCACTCTCCGCGCTTCTACGTCGACGAATCGGCGTTGAAGCTCGGCATGCGCTCGCTGGTGCACCTCACGGTGGACTATATGGAGAGGCACTGACAGCGTGAAGGGTGAATGAGTGAAGGGTGAAGGGTAACAACGAAACGCCCTGATTTAGACTTTGCTCGTCACTCGTGCCAGTGCGACGCGCCTTTCGCTCTTTCGCTCGTTCCCTCATTCCCTCATTCACTCATTCACTGATTCGCCCTTCACGCCTCTCGCCTCACCATATGAACTATCTCGCCCACCTCTATCTTTCCGAACCGCACGAGGAAGCGTGGCTGGGCAGCCTGATGGGCGACTTCGTGAAGGGGCCGCTCGATGACCGCTACGGAAGCGAAGTCACCCGCGCCATCGCCATGCACCGCAAGATCGACGTGTTCACCGACGCCCATCCGGTGGTGCTGCAAAGCAAGTCGCGGATGAGCGCCCAACGCAGGCGTTACGCGGGGATCATGGTGGACGTGTTCTACGACCACTTCCTGGCCAAGCACTGGCAGGATTTTCATGACGAGCCACTGGCTGAATTCACCGGCCGGGTTTACCGGGTGCTGGAGCGCTATCACACGGTTCTTCCGGAGCGGCTGCAGCGCATGGCGCCGATGATGATGCAATGGGACTGGCTCGGTTCGTATGCCGACATCAGCTCGATATACACGGCGCTGAACCGGATGGGGCAGCGGCTGAAACGCGAGAACCGCCTGATGAACTCGGCGGACGAACTGGTCGGGAACTACGCACAACTGGAAGCAGATTTCCGTGCATTTCTTCCCGATGTGCTGCGTTATGCGCGTGATCACGACGCCAGGCCCGGCTTGGTGCAGCCGGACCTGCGGCGTTGATCGCGGCACGGTCAAGACGGGCATGCCGGTGCAAACCATTCTTCGAAGTGTCCTTATTGCGACGGCCTGCCTTTGCTGGGACGTGCCGTTCGCGCCTGCCCAGCAGGGCCTGAATTTTTCCTTCGATTCGGTAGCGCGTTTCGATGCTGCCGCGAACGGCAAGGCATTGTGGATGAAGGGTGAGGTTGCCGAGGGAGACCTGGACCGATTGCTGCGGTTTGTCCGGGAACATCCCCGGGACTTCGTCGAGCATGGCGGGCGCGTCGTCTTCGTCGTGGACGGAGGCGACGTCGTCGAAGCAACCCGCATCGGCCGATTCCTCAGGGACGCGTTGATCGAGGCGTGGCTTCCCGATTCTTCGCGTACACGCTGCGTCAGCGCGTGCTTTTTCATGTTCGTCAATGCGGTTTCCCGGGTTGCCGTCGCCGATTCGGTCGGTGTACACAGGCCGTATTTCGATGCCGGACGCCTGGCGGGCGCGGACGCGGAGACGGTGCGGCGGCGCTACGAAACGCTGATGCGCGAGGTGCGCGATACCCTAGACGAGTTGCTGGTGCCGCGCGACCTGACGGATAAAATGCTGGGTACCCCGTGGAACGAAACCTACTGGTTCTCACGCGAGGACCTCGATCGCCTGGGGGAAACGCAGGCCTGGTTCGAGGATTTCTCCGCAGCCAGGTGCGGTGTCGAGCCGCGCCTGAAACAGCGCCTGGAGAGCGCCGTCACGGCGGGATTCGAAGAAGAGGCTCAGGTGCTGCGAACCGAATTCGAAGGCGCCACGAACTGCGTTGCGACGCTGCGCAAGCGGCAGCGGCAGCAACTCATCGAGAAGCTGATGATCGATTCGGCAAAAGAATAGGCGCCGGAACGGAGCGGTCGATTCAGAGCGGCGGACGCCGCTGCGCCCACGGGCGGGCCTGTTCGAACGCGCGTGAAGCCTGAAGCACGCGCATTTCCCGGTTTCGTCCGGCCACGATCTGCAGGCCGACCGGCAGTCCGGCCTGGGTGAACCCGCAGGGACAGGTGGCCGCCGGCAGCCACGTCAGGTTGAACGGATAGCTGAAGCCGGCCCAGCGCAACCAGTCCCAATCGTGCTGTTCCCAGTGAGCGGGAATCAGGCGCTCCGCCGGAAACGCGGCAACCGAAAGCGTGGGCGTGAGCAGCAGATCGTAGCGCTCGAAGAAATCACGCGCCTTGTCGTAATACGCGAGCCTCTGGCCGTACGCCTTGCAGTAATCCATCGCGCTGTAGGTCATGCCGTGGCGGATGATCGCCACCAGCCCGGGATCCATCTTGTCCGCCCAGCGCTCGAGAAAACCGCCGTACATGCCGGCGATGTGCGAAGCGAACAGGCAGTGTTCCGTTTCGATCGGATCGCCCCATCCCGGATTCACTTCTTCGACCTGGCAGCCGAGTTCTTCGAAGGCGCGCACCGCCGCTTTCACCGGCACGGCAACTTCCGGATCGACCTTGAGATAACCGAGATCCGGGCTGTACGCGACCCTCAGGCCGGCGATGCCCTGGTCCAGATTCGCGAGGAAATTTTCGGGTGGGGCAGCGATGCTGGTCATGTCGCGATCGTCGGGACCCGCCATTGCCTGCAACATCAACGCAGCGTCGGCGACAGTGCGCGTGATGGGCCCGACGTGGGAGATCAGGCCGTTGGCCGGCAACGGATGGTAAGGAACACGTCCATGCGAGGGCTTGAGCCCGTACACACCGCAGAACGACGCCGGCATGCGGATCGAACCGGCGCCGTCCGAGCCCTGGTGGATGGGACCGATCCCCGCCGCCGCACACACCGCCGCTCCGGCACTCGATGCGCCGGCGTTCATGCCGTGCTTCCAGGGATTGTGGGTAATACCGGTGAGCGGACTGCGGCTCACGCCGGTCCAGCCGAATTCCGATGTCGTCGTCTTGCCGATCGAGATCGCGCCGGCCGCGCGCAGCCGCGCCACATGAAGATGATCGAAGTCCGGAACGCGGTTGCTGAAGATGTGCGATCCCGCCATCGTCCGCACGCCCTTGGTGAAGGCGAGATCCTTGATGCTGGTCGGGATG
>JBGQGT010000223.1:0-4352 GCA_041497595.1 Gammaproteobacteria bacterium | reverse complement strand
TACCAGCATGATCGAGTTGCGCAGCGTGATGCCGAACAGCGTGACGAACCCCACCAGCGAACCCAACGACATCCAGCCGCCGCCGGCAAACACCGCGATCACGCCGCCGATCAGTGCAAAAGGCAGATTGACGAAAGTGAGCAGCAGGTTGTGCAGATTGTTGAAGGCGATGTAAAGCAGCAGAAAAATGCCCACAACCGCCAGCGCAGAATGCACGATCAGGTCGGATCGGGCCTGCGCCTGTGCCCGGGCGGTGCCGGCATACGCTGCATAGTCACCCTCCGACAGTTTCACCCGCGATTCGATGCGGGCGCGCGCATCGCGCTCGAACTCCGCAATGTCGCGGCCCACCACATTGGCGGTCACGGTCTGGATCCGGCGCCCGCCGGAGTGCAGCACCTTGTAGCGCCCACCGGACATTTCGATTGTGGCCACGTCCGCAAGCCTGATCAGGCGCCCGTCCGGGTTGCGCAAGGGCAGCGCACCGACTTCGTTGATGCGGTTGCGATGCTGTGGATCCAGCAGCACCACCAGGTCCACCACCTGGCTGCCGCGATAGATCTGCGCGACTCGCGCGCCTTCGTACGCCGCCTGCACCGCTTCCAGCACCGTCACCGGCTGCAATCCCAGCGCGGCAACGCGCTCGTGATGCAGGCGCACCGACAACTGCGGCGTGCCGGGTGGCGCCTGGATTTGAACGTCGTGCGCACCCGGTATCGACGCCAGCGCAGTGGCGATCGCCAGAGCGTCCCGGTCCAGAGAATCCAGCGAGGAACCATAGAGATTCACCACGAAAGGCGCGGCATAGCCGGTGATGGTTTCCTCGATGCGCTCGGTGAGAAAAGTGTTTACCGCGAAGGTAACGCCGGGGAAGCCTCCGCTGCGTTCGCCGGAAAGCGTTGCGCGGATTTCGCGCAGGATGCGCGCCTGGTCCTCGCCCGGCAGCGCGCCGACTTCGATTTCAAACTCGCTGTAGTGGGTGCCGAAGGTGTCGGCGCCGTTCTTCGAGCGGCCGACCCACTGCGCCACCGACCGCACGCCTTCGATCGAGCCGATCGCCTGCGACACCTTCTGGCCAATGCGCAGCGACTCCGCTTCCGAAGTGCCCGGCACCGCGGACATGTGCATGATGTAGTGGCCTTCGCGCAGCGCCGGGATGAATTCTCCCGAGAACAGCGGCAGCATGCCTATGCCGATCGCGATCACCACACCGGTAACGCCGATCACCCGGCCGGGGTAGTGCTCGATACGCCGCAGGACGCCGAGATAGCGCGGCTTGAGCCATTTCACGAACGGCGGGTCGTCGGATTTGAGTTCGGCGCGCGCCAGCAGCAGATAGCACAGCGCGGGGGTGAGCGTCACCGCCACCACCAGCGAGGCAAGAATGGAGAGGATGTAAGCCAGCCCGAGCGGGGCGAACAACTTCCCGGCGACCCCGCCCAGCGTGAGCAAGGGCACGAATACCAGCGCGACGATGAACGTGGCGTAAACCACGGAACTGCGCACTTCCACCGAGGCGCCCAGCACCACTTCCCACGCCGGCCGCGGCTTCGAGGCCGTGCGGTTCAGGCGCAGCCGCCGGAAGATGTTCTCGGTGTCGATGATGGCGTCATCCACCACTTCACCCAGGGCGATGGCCAAACCGCCCATGACCATGATGTTGAGGCCGATGCCGAAATAGTCGAGCACCAGCACCGCGGTGAGCAGCGATACCGGGATCGCAGTGGCGCAGATGAAAGCGGTGCGGCTGTTGAACAGGAACAGGAACAACACCACGATCACCAGAGTCGAGCCGATAAGGATGTCGCGCTGGACGTTGCGCACCGCGGTTTCGATGAAGTTGGCGGGCCGGAACAGGTTCGGATGCAACCGCACCTGTTCGGCGTCCAGCAGCGGTTTCAGTTCCGCCAGTGCCGCTTCCAGATCCTGGGTGACCGCATGGGTGTTGGCGCCGAGCTGGCCCTGGATCATCAGAAACACGCCAGGCGTTCCGTCGATCGCGGCGGCGCCGATCGAGGGCGCCGCACCCTCGGCAACCTGCGCCACGTCGCCGATTCGGATCGCGCGCCCGTCGCGGTAGGACAGGACCGTGTGCGCGACGTCCGACAACGCATCGGGTTGCGCATCGGTCTGCACCATGATGTGCTGGTTCGGCGTCTTTATGAAACCTGTGCCGGCAACACCCGTGGCCGTGCGCGCCGCCGCGACCACGTCTTCCAACGCCAGGCCATAGCGCCGCAACCGGTCCGGATCGACCTGGATCTGCCATTGCAGCACGTCGCCGCCGAACACGTTGACTTCCGCGACACCGCGCACCGCCAGCAGATGCGGCCGGATGGTCCAGTCCACCAGTGTGCGCAGTTCCATCAAACTGCGCCGCTCCGAGGTCACGCCGATGCCGAGCACGGTGCTGGCGGAAGAGGTGAGCGGCGTCATCGCCGGCACGACCCCTTTCGGCAACCGGGTGGCGAGCGAGGCGAGGCGCTCGCCGACCACCTGCCGGTTGAGGTAGACATCCGAACCGTCCCGGAAGAACACGTGCACCACGGACAATCCGGGGATCGACTGTGAGCGCAGGCTTTCCAGCCCCGACGCGCCGGACAACGCGTTCTCGATCGGCTGCGAGACCTGGGTCTCGACCAGTTCGGCCGAAAGGCCCGGCGCTTCGGTCTGGATGACCACTTGTGCCGGCGAAAACTCGGGGAACACGTCCAGGTGCGCGCGCGACAGCGTGAACAGTCCGTAGGCGACGATGGTCAACGCCAGCGCGACGATCACGCCGGGATACCGGATGGACAGACGGACGATGAATGAAATCACTACGGAAGAACCCGATTGGCCGCCAAGACGCCAAGAGCGCCAAGGAAGACCAAATATCGGATCGAAAAAAATGGCAGAGCGAATTGAACTGGAAATGTCATTGCGATTTGCCAGCCTCGAAATTTTTTTGCGCGCCCCGAAAAGTATCCATCAACAATCTTCGATTCTTCTTCCGCTTTCCTTGGCGCTCTTGGCGGCTAAAGTTCTTCAATCTTCATTCTCATTTCTGATCTGGTACTTGAGTTCCTCGGACAGCAGCAATTGCGCGCCGCTGACCACGACCTCGTCGCCGGCCTGGAAGCCGCCGGCGTTGAACCACCCGCCGTCGAGCTCTTCCGCAGCGGACACTTCATGGCGCGCGAAGGTCTGTTCGCCCTGCTTCAGGTACGCCCAGGCCTTGCCGGCGTGCCAGACCACCGCCTGTGCCGGCACGATCACGCCGGCAACAGGCGCCCCGCCCAGGCCGACCCGCGCCGCCACCCGCATGCCGGCGCGGAAACCGCCGCCGTCCAACACATAAAAATAGGTTTCCCCAGGCAGCCCCGGGTCCACCTGTGGCGAGTCGGCGACGAAGCGTGCAATACGCGCATTCTCACGCGCCATCGCCGGCGCAACTGAAATCTTTCCCCGCGCTGCCGATTTCGGCAGATCGTAGGGAAGCACCAGCTGGACCAGGAAAGCGCGTTGCTGCAGCAGCGCTTCGAGCATTGGCGAGTCGGGATGGGTCGCCCAGCCCGTGATTGCGTCGCCCCAGGCGCTTCGCATTGCGTCACGGATGCTCGCCGCACCCTGCTCTGCCGCCGCCTGGCGCGCAAGCTCGGTGCGGTAGCGTGCCTCGGCCGACTTCAATGCCTGTTCCGAAACGTTGCGGTCGTCCCGGTGCAGCATTTCCATGCGCTGGTACTCGGATTCGGCCGCAGTTACCGCCGCGCGCAGCGCCCGCGCTTCCGCGGCGGCGGCAAGATAACGTCCGCGCAGCTCCGCCAGCGGCTGCAGGTTCATGACCATCCCGTATACCTCGATCGCCGCTTCGCTGCTGCCGGCTTTCAGCGCCTGTGTCGCGATGCCGCTTGCCTTCTGGCTTTCCGTCGGGACGCGCACCACCGCGCGGCCGCCGTCGATGCCCGCGGCCGACTTGGTCTCGATCTCATCCTCGTGACCCGCCGGTTCGCCGCGCAATTCGTCGCGCGCAAAGTAGATCAGGGTCCACGACAGCACCGCGATGATGACTGCCATCACCGCGATGATCGCGTGACTTGCAGTGAATCTCATTGTCTGGAGACCTCTGGTGAAGGCGTCGCACGCGCGCCTGGCAACGACTCGAAATCGCCGAAAAACGGCCTTTGGACCGCGTCCTCGAGCTGTGCCAGCGACTGCCGTACATCCGCCTGTGCAGCGTAGAGGGCCGCCCGCGTCGCCAGGGTTTCGAGCTGCGCGGCCACGCGCTGCAGGCGATCGGCGGCTCCCGCATCGAACTGCCGCGCGACCCGGGCTTCCTGCTCCTGCTGAATCCGGGCCTGCTGAAGCGCCGC
>JBGQGT010000222.1:0-4403 GCA_041497595.1 Gammaproteobacteria bacterium | reverse complement strand
GTTGCCCGCCGCCTCGAACACGTAATCCCCACCGCGACCTTCTGTGAGCGCCCTGATCTGGTCCAGCGCATCGCCGCTCGAAGCGTCCACGGCACAGGTTGCTCCGAACTGCAGCGCGCGATCCAGCCTGGCCTTGCCGACATCCACCGCGATGATCTGACCGGCGTCGACCAGTTTTGCGCCCTGCAGCACGTTCAGTCCCACCGCGCCGCAGCCGATGACCACGACGTTGGAACCCGCCGCGACCTTGGCCTTGCGTACGGCCGCGCCGACGCCGGTCATGACGCCGCAACCGATGATGCAGGCACGGTCGAACGCAATGTCCTTCGGCACCGCAATGGCGCCGGATTCCGGTACCACCGTGTACTCGGCATGCGTCGAGGTGACCGAATAGTGGTGAACTTGTTCGCCGCCGCGGCTCATTCTGGACTTTCCGTCCAGCAGCAAGCCCTTCGGCTGATTGCGGGAGAACGGCTCGCACAGGATCGGCAGGTCGCGCTCGCAGTAGAAACAGTGCCCGCAGTGCGGGTTCCAGGAAAGAATCACGTGGTCGCCGGGCTTCACCTGAGTGACTTCGCGGCCCACGGCCTCGACCACCCCCGCACCCTCGTGCCCGAGGACGATCGGCAACGGGTAGGCAAGCGAACCCTGGATCACCTCGAGGTCGGTATGGCACAGGCCGCTGGCCTTGATTCTCACCAGCACGTCGGCAGGCGCGAGTGCCGCCATCTCCAGCGTGTCGAGCGTCATCGGCTCGTTGACCTTGTTCAGCACCGCCGCTTTGAACCTCACGAAAAACTCCTCTCGGTCACCAGAACATCAAGCAGCTTGGGATGGAATGCCAGTCCGAGCAATTGCCGCGCGAATGCGCCCGCCGCAATCTCGGGAAGAGTCGACAGCCCTGCAGTCCATGTCCACCGTCCCAGCTTCAGAATGCTCACCCGGTGCCGGCGGATCAGTGCCTCCTTCCCGCGCATGCAATCGAAATGGTGATAGAGCTCGTGAGCGAGGAAAACCGGCGTGGTCCGCTCGATGCCCCAATCGAAGCGAGACGGCTTGGCAATCAGCGCATCGAGGCGACTTATCGCCGGCGTGTAAAGCGTGATGGATGGCGGGCTGACCGCGTACTCCGCGTAAATCACGGTACTCCCGAAGCCGGCCTCGGTGTGGCTCTCTATGATGGGTACATTGCAGCCGGCGGCAACCACGAACGGATCGTTGCTGCACTGTTGGCATGCGCGCTTGGCGAGACACCGTCCATCTTCCAAAGCTACCTCGACCCACTCGCCTCGCAACGCTTCAGGGATGCGATGGAACTGCACATCGCTGCTCAGCGCCGCAAGCCCGAGTGCGGTGGATGTGATAGCGACGTTCATATCCCGCGCGCGCCTTGCACGGTGATGAGCGCGACCGGCGCTTCGGGGGCCAGTCCTTCCAGCTCGCTGCGCCCTATCGCCAGGGCCTGCTCCAGAGCGCTCACGCCGGAGAGATCGACTACGCGCCGGCCGGCGATCACGAACATGTCGGGCGTGATGACGCTGTCCCCGTTGTAAATGGTCACCTCTTCCCAAAGTCGGCGCATCTCCGCGAGCCCGGTCTGCGCGGTCGCTCTAGCAACCACCCCATCGCTGCGCTGAACACGGATGACCCCTTCGCGATCGACTGCGCGCAAAGGTGCGCGGCGCGATCTGAAAATGCGCCACCTGCGCTCCTCGACCTGGCCCTGGAAAACCCGGACCTGATCGGTCGCGGCGGCAAGCCTTATCGTTTCGGGCGAAAGCCCCATCGAACGGGCCGCAATTTCCCGTGCCTCGTCCTCGCTGACTTCCTTGCGCAGGTCTTGCGCACGCATTTCCGAAGCACCCATCGCGGTGGCGCGAACGCGCTGCGTCTGCGGGTCCACCTCGATGGTCACTTCGACGTTCTCGGGTGCAGCGCCCAGTTTGACGACCGCATCGAACGCCTCGCGTTTGATTCGTTGCAGATCATCCGGCGTCGCATTGGGAATCACTCTCTCGACCGTTTCCCGCACCAGTGCAAGCGCGACTCCAATCGAGGAAATCACCTCGGCGTCCTGCGAGATCTTGAAGTCCAGATTCATGCGCTCGGCCACGAACGGGATCAACGCCGCTGCGCCGCCGCCTTCACCGACCAGCACGGCCTGGTCGCGGTCGAGCGCGTACTCGCGCACCAGGCCTTCAACCACCGGAATGACCTTGCCGGAAGCCCTTTCCAGGATGCGACGAGCTGTTTCTTCTACCGAGACGCCGAGCCGTTGCGCCAGCGGCGCCATGGCCTTGCGCGCCGACTCCGCATTGCCATGCGCATGCCAGCCCGGTTTCGCGTAGCCCAGTACGTTGGCAGCGCAAGTATTGGTGATGGCATAACGCTCGCCGTTTGCCGAGCGCATCGCGACGTAGTCGTCGGGGTCGCCGTCTTTCGGCCTGAACAACTCGATCCGGGGATCGACAATCTCTTCCGGTCTGGCGAACGTCGCGTAGTGCAGCCCGGCGATATGCGCACTGCGGGGTCCGACATCGAATACTTCATTGCCGCGCAGCCGCACCATGCTGCCGCCGGCGATACCGATCACCCGAACATCGAGTGAATTCACGTAGGTGTCGTGACCGCCCACCTTGGCATGCTTGATCGTAGGCCTGCCGTTGCGGATCACGCCGATGTTCGTGCTGGTTCCGCCCACCTCGAAATAGATGCCGTCGGATACGCGCAGATACATCAAGGCGCCCGCCACGCTTGCCGCCGGCCCGGACAGCATCGTCACGACCGGCCGGCGCCGCATTTCCTGCACATTCATCACACCGCCATCACCGCGCATTATCATCAGCGGCGCGGCAATGCCCGCCTCGCGCACGGCTGCCTCGGTCATGTTGGCGGTGCCTATCATCTTCGGCAGGATGCTGGCGTTGATGACCGCCGTGCGGGTGCGCGTCGTGAGTCCGTACAGCTTGGTGACTTCGTGTCCGCCGGTAACCGCCAATCCCATCTCAGAGGCGACCCGCATCACCAATTGTTCGGCGCTCTGGTCGTCGACGCTGAAAGCGCTGCTCGCCACTACGACCTGCGCCCCTTCATCGCGCAACGCGGACAGGGTTTCTCTCACCAGCCCCTCGTCCAGCTTCTCGGTCGTAATGAAACGGTGCACGGGCCGAAGGAAACGGCCCGGCGCGAGCTCGATCTCCTTGATGCTGCTCTGCCCGCGTGCCAGCATGGCTTCAACGCGATTCGCCATCCCGACGATGCCGACCGGCGCCACGTCGCCTTCCAGCAGCGCATTGGTAGCCTGCGTCGTGCTGTGCGCGAGAAAGACGACGTCCCCGGGATCGACCCCAGAACGCTCGAGCACATTGCGAAATACTTCGATCACGCCCTTTGCCACTCCGCGCGGATCGCTGTGCGTGGTCATGACGGAATAGCGCCCGACCACTTCGAATGTCGCGTTGTCGATCAGCACCGCCTTGGTAAAGGTTCCCCCGACGTCAATGCCGATTCGATAGGTTTTGCGCTGGTCCACTGTTCCGGATCGTTCAGCTGAACATGTAGAAACAGATCGCCGATGTGATGATGACCATCAGGCATCCGAACGGGAGCGCAGTCTTGAGGAACTGCCCGTGCGACACCTTGGTGTAGCCGATGGTCCACAGGGTCCAGGAGTTGGTGGGATCGACGCTGCCCTGCATGACCGTCGGGCCAAGCCACAAGGCATAAAGGTACGGCACCGGGATTTCGTTGTTGGAAAGCAGGATTGCCAGAAGCGCGGCCCCGGTACCGATTACCACGAGCGGTCCGCGATAGATGCTGCAGATACCGCCCAACACCGCGAAAAACACCGCGGCCTGCCCCGTGTTGTGCGGCAGGATCGGATCGAAGATCGGCTTCAACGCACCGGCAACCTGGGGCATCTGGCCGGCCACGATGATCATCCCGCAGATGGTCCACAGCGCAGCAATCGTCGCGATGTCAGGGAATGCATCGTAGAAAGTTTTGTTGAACAGGTTGAGCGATCCCTGAAAGCTGCGCTGTTTCCAGGTCAACGCCAGCGCCAGCACGATGGATAGCAGAAAGGTCGGAATGATCTGCCACTTGAACACCATGACCATGAACACTGGGAAGACCGGCACCAGGTAGGTGTAGTAGGGAGTGCGCTTGCGCGGCGGGGCCGCGGCGGTATCGATCGACGCGGCATGGCGCACACCGTTCTTGCGCAGGTTGATCCAGATCATCAGCCAGGCAATCGCGATGTAAACCATCATCCCTATCATCCAGAAATTAAGCCACGGCGCTTCGTACTTGATTCCCGGAAACAGCGTCTGGAATTGTCCGAATAGCACGACGTTGACGTAACACCCGGCGCCGATCCCCATCGTGAACGCCGGCGCTGCGAC
>JBGQGT010000221.1:0-4410 GCA_041497595.1 Gammaproteobacteria bacterium | reverse complement strand
CTTATGGCGCGCTGGTGGCGCCGCGTACGCGTTATGCCTCCAAGGTGCTGAGCATCGACGATTCCGAAGCGAAAAAAATTCCGGGGTTCATCAAGGCGGTCAAGATCGATGACGCGATGGGCAAATGCACCGGCTGGGTGGTCGCGGTGGCGGAAAAGTTTCCCGCTGCAATGAAGGCGGCCAAGGCGCTGAAGGTGAAATGGGACGCGGGCCCGTACGGGAACCTGAGCTCGGCCGCCCTTCTCGATCAGTACAAACAGCTGTCCAGGGACGAGAAGGCAGGCGCGCCCTGGGTCCTCGAAGGCGACGTCGACCGGGGCTTTGGCGAGTCCGACAAGGTGCTCGAGCAGGAGTACACCACCGACATGGTCTGCCACGCCACGATGGAGCCGCTCAACGCCACGGTGCAATACGCCAACGGCGAGTGGCACGTCCACGTCGGCACGCAGAGCACATCCTTTGCGCGCATGACGCTGACGGGCTACCTCTCCCAGGTGCTGAAGAAGAAGCCGGAAGAGCTGAAGATTTTCGTTCACCAGTACCTGGTGGGCGGCGGTTTCGGCGGCAAGCAGGACTACGACGATATTCTTGCGGCGGCCTACTGCGTCAAGGAAACCGGCCGGCCGGTCAAGCTCATCCATACGCGTGAAACCAATTTCGCGACCAGCTTCGCGCGCACGCCCACGTATCACAAAGTCAAGGCCGGAATCAAAAACGGTGAACTGGTGGCGATGAATCAGGACATTGTCTGCGGCTGGATGGGTGCGCGTTTCGGGGTTGGCAAGAAGTATGGTTCCGACTGGCTGCAGCTCGATTCCTGGGAAGAGAACAAGCGGGACATTGACCAATGGTCCATCGGCGGCAGCGATCACTGGTACCACGTCAAGAATCATCGCGTGCGTGCCTGGAACCACGAGCCCACCACCTGGGCGGTGCAGGCGAGCGCACTGCGCACCGTGTCCAACTCGTACAACATCTTCGTCGTCGAGTCCTTCATGGACGAGGTGGCGTTGGCGGCGCGGCGCGATCCGCTCGAGTTCCGGCTGTCGATGTTGAACGGCAAAGGCGGCAACCGGGGCATTCCCAACACGGGCTATCCGCCCGGAACCGGCTCCGACTACTACATGGACCAGCTCTGGATTTCCCTGCCCTGGGCGAAGGAAGGGTCGTGGCCGGTCTACGAATCGGCCACTGTTGGCGGCGCGCTGCGGCTCGCCAATTGTCTGCGCGTCGCGGCAGGCAAGGCGGGTTACGGCACCAAGAAGCTTCCGCCCAATACCGGCATGGGCATCGCGGTGACGGCGGCGGAAGAACGCCAGAGCCCGACCTGGGTGGCAGGCGTGGCGGAAGTCACCGTCGATCCGGCGACCGGCAAGTTCAGCATCAATAAAATCACCATTGCCATGGATCCCGGCATCGCGGTCAATCCGAGGAACATCGAGGCGCAGATTCGCGGTTCGGCGCTGTGGGGCGCAAGCCAGATCATGTCCGAGCGCCTGACGCTGAAAAACGGTGCGTTCGAGCAGACCAACTACGGCGATTATTTGCCCATCCGGCTGGCGCAGGTTCCGGAGATCGATGTCACGATCATCAAGTCCGACCACCATCCGAGCGGTGTAGGCGAACCGGCTTCCACCGTTGTCGCGCCGGCGGTGGCCAACGCCATTTTCAACGCCGTGGGTGCGCGGGTGCGACACATGCCCATCTTGCCCGAGGCGGTGCTGAAGGCGATGAAGCAGAAGGCGTAACGAGCCGACCGCAAAAAAAGACGGCCCGGCCCCGCGGCGGCAAGTGCCGCGGGGCCGGGTACGCCTTACATTCATGGAGCGGCGCAAATGCGCGCCCTTCCGACCGCCTTTCATCTCAGCATGCAGCTGGAGCGCGAGATGTCCGATGACATTTTTTCTTTGACCGCCGACGAACTGGTGGCGCATTACCGCAGCAAGCGCCTGTCGCCGGTGGAAGCAACGCGAGCGGCCCTCGATCGCATCGCCAAACTGGATCCGATCTACAACGCTTTCGTCCTGGTCGACGAAGCACGCGCGCTGAAGGACGCGCGCGCTGCGGAGGCGCGCTGGCAGCGTGGAAAACCGGCCGGGCTGGTGGACGGCGTACCGAGTACGGTGAAGGACCTTATCGTGACCGAAGGCTGGCCGACACTGCGTGGTTCGCGCACCATCGATCCGAAACAGCCGTGGACGGAAGACGGTCCGCCGGTCGCGCGCATGAAGGAACAGGGCGCGGTATTTCTCGGCAAGACCACTACACCGGAATTCGGCTGGAAGGGCGTGACCGACAGCCCATTGACCGGCGTCACCGTCAATCCCTGGAACACTCGACTTACGCCCGGCGGCAGCAGCGGCGGTGCCGCGGTCGCGGCAGCCTTCGGCATGGGTGCGATGCACATCGCCACGGACGGCGGCGGTTCGATCCGCATCCCTGCCGGGTTCTGCGGCCTGTTCGGTTTCAAGCCGACGTTTGGCATTGTGCCGGTTCATCCGCATTCACCGGCGGCGACACTATGGCACCAAGGGCCGATCTCTCGCAACGTGGCCGATGCTGCTCTGATGCTTACCGTGATCGCTCGCTCCGATCCGCGCGACTGGTATCAGGCGCCGGCACAAAACATCGACTACCGGCAGGGACTCGATTCCGGGGTTAAGGGTTTCCGCATCGGCTATAGCCGCACGCTGGGGTACGCCCACGTGGACCCGGAGGTCGCCATGCTGGTTGAAAAGGGGGCACGTGCCTTCGAATCGCTTGGTGCGCGGGTCGAGGAGCTCGATCTCGAACTCGAAGACCCGATTGCCATCATGCAGCCATTGTGGGCGGTCGCGCTGGCGCTGGCGATTGCGCCCATGACCGCAACGCAACGCGCACTCGTCGATCCGCCGTTGCTCGAACTCGCAGAGCCCGGTTTTGGCCTGAACGCGCTCGAGTATCGGCGGCTCGAGCGCGCGCGCGAGGCCTTCGCGCGCCGTATGTGCATGCTGCACCAGGACTATGACCTGCTGATCACGCCGCAGCTCGCGGTGCCGGCCTTCGAAGCCGGGCACGAAGTGCCGCCCGGCTCCGATCGGACCCGCTGGTGGGAATGGTCACCTTTCACCTATCCCTTCAATCTCTCGCAGCAGCCGGCCGCTGCCGTGCCGTGTGGATTCACGCGCGGGGGACTGCCGGTGGCGATGCAATTGGTGGGAGACAAATTTGCCGATGCGCGGGTGCTGCAGGCCGCGCGAGCCTATGAAGCCGTGCAACCGTTCGTGATGCCGAAGCCCGATCCGGTCGCGCTCCCGCAAAAGCGGATGATGGCGGGCACGGCGCATTCGTCCTGAGCGGAGATTGAAGGCGGGTCTGGAGGATTGTCGGCCGCTGGCTCAGGGTGCGTCCGGCAGAGCAGCGCGAATTCGCGCCAAACAATTTTTCTCCCGGCGTATATTATCGGGCGAGAGCAATACACAATGAGGATCGCCATGACCGTCAAGGACGTCGACCGCACACGGGCCGAGCCGCAAACGCCATATGCAAGCCGCGCCCGCTACCACACCTCGGAAAACCCGTTCACCTTCGGCTATCCGCCGGTACCGGCACGGCAGTTCCTGGCCGAGCGCGACCGGGCCTTCGATCCGGCAACACCGACCGGTGCGATTGCGCTGGATGCCGCCGGGGATCTCGGCACGCCGTATCCGGCCACCACGCCCACGCTGCTGTGCCGCTATCTGAAGATCCGCGCCGGCGAACAGCTGCGCGCAGCCTTCGCGGCCTCAGGCGCGATCTATTACGTTATGGCGGGCAGCGGCGAGAGCCGCAACGCAGCCGACGTGATCGCATGGGGCGCGGGAGATGTATTCTGCTTTCCCGGGGGCAGCGAGACCACGCACCGCGCGGCCGCTGCCGACTGCCTGCTGTTCGTGGCGACCAATGAGCCGCTGCTGGCCTTCGAGCGGCTGGGCCCGCCCGCGCCGCAAAAGTCGGTGGTCGATACGGTGCACTGGCCCGCGCACGAGATCGAGCGGCGCTTCGAAGCCGTCTGGCAGCGCCCGGTCACCGGCAACACCACCGGCCATTCGGTGATGTTTTCAACTGCGGCGCTGGCGCCGGGCTATATGACCATCCCGTCGATCAACGTCGCGATCAACACGCTCGCCCCGGGCGGCGATCAGCGCCCGCATCGCCACAACGGTGTTGCGGTGACGCTGGCGATCCAGGGCGAGGGCATCTACTCGATGATCGGCGGGCAGCGTGTGAACTGGTCCACCGGCGCCGCACAGATCACGCCGGCAACGCTGCTGCACTCGCACCACAACCGCGGCGTGAAACGCATGCGCTCGCTGGTCATACAGGACGAGGGATTGCATCACTACACGCGCACGCCGGGGTTCAGTTTCGACTGAAGACGCCGCCGGGCCT
>JBGQGT010000220.1:0-4415 GCA_041497595.1 Gammaproteobacteria bacterium | reverse complement strand
GCCCAACTACGACGGCACCCGCGAGGAGCCGACGGTGCTGCCGGCGCGGCTGCCGGTGGTGCTGCTGAACGGCGCTTCCGGAATCGCGGTCGGCATGGCGACCGAGATCCCCAGCCACAACCTCAATGAAGTCGCCAACGCCGCGATCGCGATGATCCGCGATCCGGAGTTAAGCATCGCCGGTCTTATGAAGCACATCAAGGCGCCGGACTTTCCGGGCGGGGCACAAATCATCACGCCGCGCACGGAACTCAAGGAGGCGTACGCCACCGGCCGCGGTTCGGTGCGGGTGCGCGCGCGCTGGAACATCGAGCGCCTTGCCCGCGGCCAGTGGCAGGTGGTTGTGTACGAGCTGCCGCCCGGCACCTCGGCGAAGAAGGTGCTCGAGGAAATCGAAGCGATCACCAATCCCCAACCAAGGCCAGGCAAGAAATCGCTTACGCCCGAGCAGACGCGCGAGAAGCAATTGGTGCTGGCGATGCTCGACAAGGCGCGCGACGAATCCGACCGCGCGCACCCGGTGCGCCTGGTGTTCGAACCCAGGACATCGAAGATCGACGAGACCGAATTCGTCAACCTTTTATTGGCCAAGACCGGCATGGAAGGCAACATCGCAATCAACCTGGTCATGGTCGGCCTCGACGGCCGGCCCACCGGCAAGAATCTGCGCGAGGTGATCGCCGAGTGGATCAAGTTCCGCTTTGCGACCGTCACCCGCCGCACCCAGCACCGGCTGGCGCAGGTGCTGGACCGCATCCACGTGCTCGAAGGCCGCATGATTGTGTTGCTGAACGTGGACAAGGTGATCAAGATCATCCGTAACGCCGACGACCCCAAGGCCGAGCTGATCAAGGCGTTCAAGCTGTCCGAGCGCCAGGCCGACGACATCCTCGACATCCGCCTGCGGCAACTGGCGAAGCTCGAGCACATCAAGATCGAGCAGGAGCTGAAGGACCTGCAGAAGGAACAGAAGGACCTGGAGAAAATCCTCAAGGACCGCAAGGCGCGGGAAGACCTGGTGGTTTCCGAGATCGAGGACGACGTCAAGACCTTCGGCGACAAGCGCCGCACCCGCATCGAGGAATCCGAGAAAGCGGTGATCGAAACCCCGATCATCGACGAGCCGGTGACGGTGATCTTCTCGAATAAGGGCTGGGTGCGCGCGCGCCAGGGCTGGGAAGTGGAACCCGCCACGCTGTCGTTCAAGGAAGGCGACGGCCTGCTGGCGCTGATCAAGTGCCGCACCGTCGAGCCGGTGATCTTCCTCGATTCGAAGGGCAGGGCGTACTCGGTCGAGGCCTCGCAACTGCCGCCGGCGCGCGGCGATGGCGTCCCCGCGTCCTCGCTTGTGGAAGTGCAGGAAGGCGCGCACATCCTCTACTGCCTCGGCGGCAAGCCGGAAACTCCGGTGCTGGTGGCCTCCACCGGCGGCTACGGCTTCCTGTCGAAAATCGCCGACATGGTCTCCAACCGCAAGGCCGGCCGCGAGTTCATGACGATGGAGGAAAATGACACCCCGATCGCGCCGTTCGTTTACGAAGAATCGGCAGGCAATTTCGTCGCGGCGCTCTCCGAGGGAGGCCGGCTGCTGCTGTTCGCGATCGCGGAACTCAAGTACCAGCCGCGCGGCCGCGGCACCATCGTAATGGGGCTCGACGAAGGCGACAGGCTGTTCGCCGTCGCGGTCTCCGATCAGCCCAAGCTGATAGTGCGCGGCGTCAACCGCAATGGCAAGGAAAAGGAACTGGTCCTGGAAAAGGACAAGCTCGCCCACCACGTTCTCAAGCGCGCGCGCATGGGCCGGGTGTTACCGGAGAAATTGAAGCCCACCGCGCTCATCGTGCCGGCGAAACCTTCGACGCCTTGACGTTGTAACGCCGTAGAGAGTTGCCGCGCCGGGGGCTTTGAAAGTTGTTTTTACCAGTCTCTCGTCACCAGTCACTTGTCACTGTCTTTTGTGGAAGGAGTATCGATGAGAACGTCAAATAAGAGTTGCGTGGGAGGGGTGGTGGTGGCGCTTGTCCTGGCAGGAACCTGGAGCGGATTCACACTTCGTTCGAACGAGATTGCGGCGGATCAAAAAGGGGGAACCATGACGGTTGTGCGCCTGTATACCGGCCCGGACAACAAGTCCCATTTCGAGAACATCCAGATCCCGCTTAAGGATGGCGGCAAGGTCGGTTTCATCTCCGAGCTGTACAAAGCCACCGGTGTGGTGTTTCGCGAGACCACCGGCGACTACAACTACGACTTTCACCCCGCGCCACGGCGGCAATACGTGGTGAATCTGGAGGGCGGGGTGGAGATCGAAGTGGGCGACGGGACCAAGCGCATCCTCCGTACCGGCGACATCCTCCTTGCCGAGGATACGACCGGCCAGGGACATATCAGCCGCGCGATTGCCGGAAAGCCCCGCAAATCTCTGTTCATTACGCTGGACTAGAACAAGGACACGTGTCGCGTTTGATTTACTTTCGTCCGTCACGGCCTTTCCGAGTTTCATCTTTATGGTTTTTGGTTTGAACCCTTCACCCTTCACCGTCTTTTTTCGATGCCCAATAAACGATCCGTCCTGGTAGTCGGTGCCGGCGACGCCACCGGCGGCGCCATTGCGCGCCGGTTTGCGCGGGAAGGCCTGATCGCGTGCGTCACGCGCCGCACCGTCGAGAAGCTCGCGCCGCTGCTGGAACGGATCAGGTCCGATGGCGGCGAAGCGCACGGCTTCGGTTCCGATGCGCGCAAGGAAGAAGACGTGATCGAGCTCGTTGCTCGCATCGAGCGCGACATCGCGCCGATCGAGGTCGCCGTATTCAACGTCGGCGGCAACGTGCGCTCCGGTATCACGGAGACCACCGCACAGATCTATCGGAAAGTCTGGGAGATGGGTTGCTTCGCCGGCTTCCTGGTCGGGCGCGAAGTCGCGAAAGTCATGCTGCCGCGCAAACAGGGCACCATACTGTTCACCGGCGCGACCGCGAGCCTGCGCGGGTCCGCCGGATTCGCCGCGTTTGCCGGGGCGAAGCACGGGCTGCGCTCGCTGGCGCAGAGCATGGCGCGCGAGCTTGGACCGCAGGGAATCCACGTCGCCCACGTCGTGATCGACGGCGCGATCGACGCCCCGTTCATCGCGGAGCGGTTTCCGGAGCGCTATGCCCTGAAAACACAGGACGGCATCCTGAGCCCGGACGCGATCGCGGAGAACTACTGGCAGTTGCACCGGCAGCACCGCAGTGCCTGGACCCACGAACTCGATTTGCGGCCGTGGATCGAGAAATGGTGAGCCGGATACTCGCAGCAAGGGACTTCGCAAGGTCAAAGGAGCGGAGAGTTTGACGCGTTGGTAGATGTGCCTTGGTCTCGCCCCGGTCGTACTCCCAGCACACAGAACACAGCACTAAGCACTGTTTCTTCCTATTCCTATTCCGTGTGGGTAGAATCCCCAATGCTAGCAACACCCGATCATGCCTTCGAATCTGTCCGATGCGGCGAGCTTCGTGGTCAGTGCGATGACGGTTCTGGAGCGGACCAAGCGTGGGTCGGATGTGCAGCGGCCGGCAAAGGCTTAAACGGCTGCATCGGCAACTGGATGGGGACAATTATGCACATTGCAGGCCGTTTCGCGCCGCGCAATCAGGTGATGTGCGGCGGACTCGTTCTCGGCTTGCTGGGGCTCGCGCTTCTGAGCGCGTGTGCACAGCCGCCGCCCCGTAACACCGGGTCCAACGTCACCGTGGTGGTCCTGCCCAAGCCGCCCGACGGTCACGTCGGTTCGGTAATGGTGCGGCCCCTCGACGGTGGCAAGGCGGTGCTTTTGGACAAGCCCTACGTCGAGGCCAGCCTTCGCGATACGAAGACAGTGCGGACATCGCCCATCGACCCAAAGAACGTGAATGAAATGTTTGGCAATACATTGGTGGCGCTGCCCGCGCAGCCCACGTCGTTTCTGGTCTATTTCGTGGAGGGTACGGACGAACTCAACCCCGACGCCAAGCGCGCAATCGACCGCATAGTCGCCGAGGTCGCTGCGCGACCCTCGCCAGAGATCGCCGTCGTAGGGCATACCGATTTTGTCGGCACCGATCAGTACAACGACACGCTTTCCCTGCAGCGCGCCCTCAGGGTTCGAGACCTGCTGGTTCAGCGCGGAATTCCGGCAAAAATCATTCAGGCCGCCGGCCGTGGCAAGCGCGAACCTCTGATTCCAGCGTCCAGTACCGTGGCCGAACCTCGCAATCGGCGTGTCGAAATCATCGTGCGTTAATACCGAATGCTCAGGAAAAAAGGCGTTGGTGTCCAAAATCAGTCACGCCGCCGCGCTCAGGAATCTGGCCAAGGCGGGCAACACGTTGATCATTCCCTCGAATCTGTCCGGTGCGGCGAGCTTCACCGATCCGCCTGGTCCTCCCGGGCCTTAG
>JBGQGT010000219.1:0-4434 GCA_041497595.1 Gammaproteobacteria bacterium | reverse complement strand
CCTGCTGGTAGCGGTGCGCGGCGCCGAGCAGCCTGGCTTCATCGAAATAATTGGCCATCAGTTGCAGGCCGACCGGGCGGTTCTTCGCGCCGAAACCGCAGGGAATGCTCATCCCCGGAATGCCGGCCAGGCTGCCGGGGATGGTGTACAGGTCCGACAGGTACATCGCCACCGGATCGGCGGCCTTCTCGCCGAAGCCGAACGCCACGCTGGTGGTGACCGGTCCGGCGATCAGGTCGCACTCGCGGAAGGCGCGCTGGAACTCGTCGGCGATGATCCGGCGCACCTTCTGCGCCTGGATGTAGTAGGCATCGTAATAGCCGTGCGACAGCACGTAGGTGCCGATCAGGATGCGGCGTTTGGGCTCCGGACCGAAACCTTCCGAGCGCGACTTCTTCATCATGTCGATGAGGTCGGCGTAGTGCGCTGCGCGGTGGCCGTAGCGCACGCCGTCGAAGCGGCTCAGGTTCGAGGAGCATTCCGCCGGGGCGATCACGTAATAAACCGGGATGCCGAGTGCGGCGTTCGGAAGCGAGATGTCCACCAGTCTGGCTCCGAGCCTGACGTACTCGGCGAGCGCTTCCCGCACCGCCTTTTCGACGTCGGGTTGCAGGCCTTCGCCGAAGAACTCCTTCGGCACGCCGATGCGCAGCCCCTTGAGATCGAGGTTGAGCGAGCGGGTGTAGTCCTCGGGGGCGCGCTCGACGCTGGTCGAATCCTTCGGATCGAAACCAAGCATGGCGTTGAAGATCAGTGCCGCATCCTCTGCCGAGCGGGTCATGATGCCGGCCTGGTCCAGGCTGGAGGCGAACGCGATCATGCCCCAGCGCGACGCGCGGCCGTAGGTCGGCTTGATGCCGGTAACGCCCGAAAACGCTGCCGGCTCGCGAATGGATCCGCCGGTGTCGGTGGCCGTTGCCGCCGGGGTGATTCTCGCGGCGACCGCCGCCGCCGAACCACCCGAGCTTCCACCCGGTACCGCGGACTTGTCCCAGGGGTTGAGTACGTTGCCGTAATGGCTGTTTTCGTTGGACGAGCCCATCGCGAACTCGTCGCAGTTGAGCTTTCCGAGCGCGACCATTCCGGCGTCCCCCAGTCTCTCGACGACCGTGGCATCGAACGGGCTCATATAGCCTTTGAGCATCCGCGACGAGGCGGTCGAATGGAAATCGCGGGTGACGAAAATGTCCTTGTGCGCGATCGGCACGCCGGTCAGCGGCGTCGCGTCGCCTTTGGCGATGCGCGCGTCGGCGGCGCGCGCCTGCGCCAGCGTGACTTCCGGACGCACGTCCAGAAAGGCGTTGAGGTTCCTGTGGCTTTCGATGCGTTCGAGGAAAAGCCGGGCAAGTTCGACGGCGGAAACTTCCCTGACAATAAGCGCGCGGCCCAGCTCGGCCACCGACTTTTCGAACATCGCGCGGCCCCTACTCGATGACCTTGGGCACGAGGAACAGGCCGTCCCGCTGCGCAGGCGCGTTCCTCATGCTGGCCTCGCGGTTTTCCGTCGCGCTGGCCACGTCTTCGCGCAGCCGCTGCGAACCGCCGAGCGGATGAGACATCGGTTCGATTCCGCTGGTGTCCACCGATTGCAGCTGCTCGATGAGCTTGAAGATGTCGTTGAGCTGCCGGAGCGCCTGCCCGGCTTCCGCGTCGGTCACTTCGATGCGCGCGAGATGAGCGATGCGCTTGACGTCGCTGAGAGTAAGGGCCATTTCGTGGGAAGCTTCCGTGGTCGCGGCCGGGTTCAGGGACGGGACAGGAAGGAGCGCTGCAAGGCCGGTGGCCGCGCCCGGGTGGTTCCTGGGAAACCCGCTTTTTGTTAACCGCCGCAGTACGATAGGGTATCATAACCTCCTCATTTTTCGCACCGCGGCGACAGCAGCGCTCACTTTATGTTTGGATTTCTCAACGGCTATTTTTCCAACGACCTTGCCATCGACCTCGGCACCGCCAATACCCTGATCTACGTGCAGGGCAAGGGCATCGTGCTCAACGAACCCTCGGTAGTGGCGATCCGGCAGGAAGGCGGCCCGAACGGCAAGAAGGTGATTCAGGAGGTGGGGCTCGCCGCCAAGCAGATGCTCGGCCGTACGCCCGGCAACATCACCGCGATCCGGCCGATGAAGGATGGCGTGATTGCCGATTTCACAGTGACCGAACAGATGCTCAAGCTGTTCATCAAGAAGGTCCACGATTCGCGCCTGTTCGCCCCCAGCCCGCGCATCGTCATCTGCGTGCCCTGCGGCTCCACCCAGGTGGAGCGCCGGGCGATCCGCGAGTCTGCCTACGGCGCCGGCGCGCGCAAGGTGGAACTGATCGAGGAGCCGATGGCGGCCGCAATCGGCGCCGGCCTGCCGGTGGAGGAAGCCACCGGCTCGATGGTGGTGGACATCGGCGGCGGCACCACGGAGGTCGGCGTGATTTCGCTTGGCGGCATCGTCTATTCCGGTTCGGTGCGTGTCGGAGGCGACAAGTTCGACGAGGCGATCATCAATTACATCCGCCGCAACTACGGCATGCTGATCGGCGAAACCACCGCCGAGCAAATCAAGAAGGAGATCGGCTCGGCATTCCCGGGTTCGGAAGTGCGCGAAAAAGAGGTCAAGGGCCGCAACCTCGCGGAAGGCATTCCGCGCAGCTTCACCATTTCCAGCAACGAAATCCTGGAAGCGCTGACCGACCCGCTCAACAGCATCGTCAGCGCGGTCAAATCGGCGCTCGAGCAGACTCCGCCGGAACTCGGCGCCGATATCGCCGAAAAAGGCATGGTGCTCACCGGCGGCAGCGCGCTGTTGCGCGATATCGACCGGCTGTTGATGGAAGAAACCGGGTTGCCGGTGATCGTCGCCGACGACCCGCTCACCTGTGTGGTGCGCGGTTGCGGCCGGGCGCTGGAAAAGATCGACAAGATCGGTACCATATTCACGAACGACTGATTCCAAGTGAGGGGTAAAGGGTAAGGGGTGAGTAGTGAGTGATAGACAGCGATGCCTCGGAATTGCCTTGCCTCGCATCAAAAGATACTCATCACCCCTCTCTCCTAACTCCTCCCGCTTTTCGCTCCACCCCTGATGGAGAACACCCCACCGCCGTTCTTCAAGCGGGGCCCAAGCCTCCTTGCAAGACTGTCATTCTTCGCGCTGCTTTCCCTGGTTCTGCTGTACGCCGATGCGCGCTTCCACTACATGGAAGGCATGCGCAAGGCGATCGGCGTGGTGCTCTATCCTCTGCAGACAATCGTGGACGTGCCGGGAGAAGTGGCTTCGCGCATCGGCAGCTTCTTCGTCAGCCAATCCTACCTGCAACGCGAGAACGAGCGCCTCGCGCGCGGGAATTTCCTCAACGCCGCGCTGTTGCAGACGCAGCAGGAACTGATCGCCGAGAACCGTCACCTGCGCCAGCTCCTGGACATGAAGGAGCGCGCCGGTCCGACCTCGGCGGCGGCAGAAATACTGTATTTCGGCCGCGACCCGTTCAGCCGCAAGGTGATCATCGACAGGGGTTCGTCGCACAAGGTCGAGGAAGGTGCCGCAGTGGTCGACGACACCGGATTGATCGGTCAGGTGAGCCGCGCATTTCCCTGGACCGCCGAGATCGCGCTCATCACCGACCGCGAACAGGTCGTGCCGGTCCAGGTAGTGAGAAACGGCCTGCGCGCCGCGGTTTTCGGCACCGGCTACGACGGCGCGCTGGACCTGCGCTTCATGCCGGTCAATGCCGAAATCGAGAACGGCGACGTGCTGGTGACCTCCGGCATCGACGGCGTCTACCCGGCCGGATTGCCGGTCGCGGTGGTTTCCAGCATCGAGCGCAACGCCGCCTACCCTTTTGCGCGCATCACCTGCACTCCCGCCGCCGGCGTCAACCGCCACCGCCAGGTCCTGGTTCTTTCCAGGCTGGCGCCGCTGCCGGAGTACCCCCCGGCAGCCCCGCAGAAGAAGGCCAAGCCGCGCAAGTCGCGGAGGGACTGATGATGCGCGGCTCCGGATTCAGCAATCTTTCGTCCGAGGAGATCCTGCTCCCGGTCAGACCGCTGTACATCGCCATGACCCTGGTTGCAGCGCTGCTTCTGAACCTGATGCCGCTCACCGGCTGGGTGATGGTGCTGCGCCCCGATTTCGTCGCCCTCACGTTGCTGTACTGGGGAATCCACCAGCCGCGCAAAGTCGGGTTCCTCCCCGCCTGGCTGCTCGGCCTGGCGGTGGACGTGGCCGAGGGCAGCCTGTTCGGGCAGCACGCGCTGGCCTACTCGGTGATGATGTTCAGCGCCATCGCCCTGCACCGGCGCGTGGCGATGTTCGGTGTTCGCCACCAGATGCTGCACGTGCTGGCGATCCTGCTGCTGATGCAGGTGATCGTGCTGGCGGTACGGGCAGCGGCGGGCGGCGAATATCCGGGCTGGTGGTATTTCATTCCCAGCGTTATCGGTGCGCT
>JBGQGT010000218.1:0-4447 GCA_041497595.1 Gammaproteobacteria bacterium | reverse complement strand
GTTCTGGTCGCGGTGGGACAGGAGAACGCCTTTCCCTGGATCGAGCGCGACATCGGCCTCGAGTTCGACAAGTCGGGCATGCCGGTCGTGGACAAGGTCACCATGCAATCCACGCTGCCGCAGGTGTTCTTCGGCGGCGACGCGGCCTTCGGCCCGAAGAACATCATCTGGGCGGTCGCCCACGGCCACGACGCGGCGATCTCCATCGACAAGCTTTGCAACGGCGAGGACGTGAAGCAGCGTCCGGCGCCGATGGTGACCCTGATGAGCCAGAAGATGGGGATCCACGAGTGGAGCTACAACAACCAGATCTCGCCTGACGAGCGCTACAAGGTGCCGTGGCAGGACGCCAGGGTCGCGCTCAAGAGCATCAAGGTCGAAGTCGAGCTCGGATTCGACCCCAAGACCGCCCTCAAGGAGGCGCAGCGCTGCCTCAACTGCGACGTGCAGACGGTGTTCGCGCCCAGGCTGTGCATCGAGTGCGACGCCTGCGTCGACATCTGCCCGATGGACTGCATCACCTTTACCGCGAACGGCGAAGAGCATGAATTACGCGGGCGGTTGAACGCGCCGGCCAGGAACCTGTCCCAGGATTTGTATGCCTCCGATGTGCTCAAGACCGGCCGCATCATGGTCAAGGACGAGGACGTCTGCCTGCACTGCGGGCTGTGCGCCGAGCGCTGCCCGACGGGCGCCTGGGACATGCAGAAGTTCCTCCTCGACATGACGCACGCAGGGTCCGGCTGCCGCGCACCGCACAGAAAGGCCGCCTGAAGAACCGCCAGGCCTCGGCCTCCGTCCAAAAACTTGACCAAGGATCTTGCATGACCGGTATTGCGCATTCGAGGCTGCCATGACGAAGCGGGTCGAGGCCGTCAACGATTTTGTCGTCAAGTTCGCCAACGTCAACGGCTCGGGCTCCGCTTCGGCCAACGAACTGTTCGCCAGATCGATCCTGCGCATGGGCGTGCCGGTGAGCCCGCGCAACATTTTCCCGTCCAACATCCAGGGCCTGCCGACCTGGTACGAGGTGCGCGTCAATGAGAAGGGCTGGCTCGGTCGGCGCGGCGGCGTCGACCTCATGGTGGCGATGAACCCGCAGACCTGGGACGAGGACGTGGCCAGCATCGATCCCGGCGGATACCTGCTGTACGACTCGACCAAGCCGCTGCCGAAATCCAAAAACCTCGAAGACATCCATGTGGTCGGAGTGCCGCTCACAGAAATCAGCAATCGCGAGTACTCCGATCCCCGCCAGCGCCAGTTGTTTCGCAACATCATCTATGTTGGGGCGCTGTCGGCGCTGCTCGACATCGAAATGAGGGAGCTGGAAAAGCTGATCGGCGAGCAGTTCGAGGGCAAGGACAAGCTGATCGCGCCGAACATCAGGGCGCTGCACCTGGGCCGAGAGTACGCGACCGCGAACTTCGAATGTCCGATCGGCCTGCGCGTGCGCCGCGCGTCTGCGGTGGGCGAGCGCATCTTCTTGGATGGCAACACCGCCGCCGCGCTGGGCTGCGTCTACGGCGGTGCGACGGTGGCCGCCTGGTATCCGATCACGCCGTCCTCGAGCCTGGCGGAAGCCTTTTCCCACCACTGCCGCAAGTACCGCGCCGATCCCGCGACCGGCAAGAACCGCTACGCCGTCATCCAGGCCGAAGACGAACTCGCGTCCATCGGCATTGTCATCGGCGCAAGCTGGAACGGCGCGCGCGCGTTTACCTGTACTTCAGGGCCCGGAATTTCGCTGATGCAGGAGTTCATCGGGCTGGCGTATTTTGCCGAGATACCGGCGGTGATCTTCGACGTGCAGCGCGGCGGCCCTTCCACGGGCATGCCGACGCGCACGCAGCAGGCCGACCTCATTGCCTGCGCCTACGCCTCGCACGGCGACACCAAGCATGTGCTGCTGTTCCCGGAAGATCCGAACGAGTGCTTCGAGCACGCCGCCCAGGCGTTCGACCTCGCCGACCGGCTGCAGACGCCGGTGTTCGTCATGACCGACCTCGACATCGGCATGAACCAGCGCCTCAGCGCGCCGCTGAAGTGGGACGACAGCCGCCAGTACGACCGCGGCAAGCTGATGACCCACGAGATGCTCGAGGCCGGCAAGGAGTTCGGCAGGTATCTCGACGTGGACGGCGACGGCATCCCGTACCGCACCTATCCGGGCACGCATCCGAGCAAGGGCGGCTATTTCACCCGCGGCACCAGCAAGGACCAGTACGCCGTGTACTCCGAGACGGGGCCCGACTACCTGTACAACGTGCAGCGGCTGCTGAAGAAGTTCGAGACCGCCAAGTCGCTGGTGCCCAAGCCGGTGCTGACCCCGGCGAAATACCCGGCGCGCTTCGGCGCGATCTACTTCGGCTCCACCGGCCCGGCGATGCAGGAAGCGCTGGAAGCGCTGGCGGAGAAGGGCATCTACGTGAACGCTCTGCGCGTGCGCGCGTTCCCGTTCCAGGACGAGATCTTCGATTTCGTCGCTTCCCACTCGAAGGTATTCGTGGTGGAGCAGAACCGCGACGCCCAGTTGAAGACGTTGCTGGTGAACGACGCCGGGATCAACCCCGCCAGCCTCATCCCGATCCTGCACTACGACGGCACGCCGATCACCGCGCGCTTCATCACCAGCGAGATCGCCGGAATCGTCGCGGCGCTCAACGTGCGCCCGCTGAAAAAGGACAAGGCGGCCTAACATGACGAAACCTATTTACGCCAGCAAACTTTCCCTCTCCCTCTGCGAGAGGGCCAGGGTGAGGGTAAGGGTGAGGATGCAACCATGACCTACCTCGCCAAACCCGCGCTCCACCACCCGACGCTCCCGGTCAACAAGCTCGGCTACACCCGTCGCGACTACGAGGGTAAGGTCTCGACGCTGTGCGCCGGTTGCGGCCACGACTCGATCTCGGCCGCGCTCATCCAGGCGTTCTGGGAACTGGAGGTGCAGCCGCACCGCGTCGCCAAGCTCTCCGGCATCGGCTGCTCGTCGAAGACGCCCGATTATTTCCTCGGCAACTCGCACGGCTTCAACACCGTCCACGGCCGCATGCCCTCGGCGCTCACCGGCGCAAACCTCGCCAACCGCGACCTTCTTTACCTCGGCGTCTCGGGCGACGGCGACTCGGCCTCGATCGGCCTCGGCCAGTTCGCCCACGTCATGCGCCGCGGCGTGAACATGACCTACATCCTCGAGAACAACGGCGTCTACGGCCTCACCAAGGGCCAGTTCTCGGCCACCGCCGACCAGGGCTCGAAGTCCAAGCGCGGCGTGATCAACCGCGATTCGCCGGTGGACACGGTGTCGCTCGCGCTGCTGCTCGGCGCCACTTTCGTCGCGCGCAGCTTCTCCGGCGACAAGGCGCAGCTCGTGCCGCTCATCAAGGCGGCGATCGCGCACGAGGGCGCGGCCTTCATCGACGTCATCAGCCCGTGCGTGGCGTTCAACAACCACGCCGGCAGCACCAAGAGCTACGACTACGTGCGCGAGCACAACGACGCGGTCAACCGGCTCGATTTCTGGCCGAGCCGCGAGGCGATTGCCGTGGACTACAAGGATGGCGAAGTGATCAGCGTGCCGCAGCACGACGGCTCGGTGCTGCGACTGCGCAAGACCCATCCCGAGTACGACCCGACCAGCCGCGTCACGGCGATGAGCTACATTGCCTCGCATCAGGCGAAGGGCGAGCTCGTCACGGGCCTGCTCTTCGTCGATTCCGAACCAAAAGACCTCCACGCCCATCTCAATACGGTGCACATCCCGTTCAACAAGCTCTCGGAAAAGGACCTTTGCCCTGGGGCGGCAGTATTGGAAGAGATCAACGCGGCGCTGCGATAGCGCCTTTCTGCCGGCCGCGGGATACGGCTTGAGCCCTGAACCTATCCGGAACTACAGAAAAGGTTCAGCCCGCTTCAGCAGTTCCTCCAACCCCGGCTCGTTCGGGTTGCGCGGCTTGCCCGGATGGATGATGGAGACCTGGCAGCTCTCGGCAGCTTCCACGAGCTGCAGATAGGTTCCAGCGTCCGGATTTGCGATGTAGGCCTGCTTGTTCGCATCATAGGCGAACATCTTGTTGTTCAACCTGGTGCACTCATCGCAGCTCGTGCAGCGTGCGGTTTCGATATGGGCCGCGTCGGACGATTTCTCCTGCGGCGGTTCCGCCTGCGCAGGAGCCGCAACCGGTACTGCCTGCGCTGTCGTCGCCGTCGGTGCTGAGGCCGCCGTCGGTGCGGCAGAACTCGTCTCGCGTGTCCGGGTCTCGGCGTCGCGTTGCAACTGCTCTTCCCAGACCTTGCGCTCGCGCGTGAGCAGTTGCAGCGCGTGCGAGTTGTTGATGCCGCCGAGTTCCTGCATGCTGTGCCACATCTCCCGGCAGCGGCGCGCCTCCCGAATCAGCTTGCTGTCGGCGATCACTTTCTGCAGCACGTTATCGGAGTCGACCATCAG
>JBGQGT010000217.1:0-4490 GCA_041497595.1 Gammaproteobacteria bacterium | reverse complement strand
GCCGTTCACCCCCGCGGGCGCGACCGACCTGCTGGCGCGCCTGGTGGGCGAACGGCTGGGCGCGAAGCTCGGACAGTCGGTGGTGATCGACAATCGCGCCGGCGCCGGCGGCAATGTCGGCGCGGAAATCGCCGCGCACGCAACGCCCGACGGCTACACGCTGTTGATGGGGCCGGCCTCGGTGTACGCAATTTCGGCCACGCTCTATCCCAGGCTCGGTTACGACCTGGTGAAGGATCTCACCCCGGTTTCGCTGGTTGCCAACGTGCCACACGTGCTGCTCGTCAACAACGATCTGCCGGTGAAGTCGGTGCCCGAGTTGGTTCAACTGGCGAAGAAAAAGCCGGGGCAGCTCAATATCGCTTCACAGGGCAGCGGCACCGTTTCGCACCTGGAGGCCGAACTGCTCAAGCATATGGCGGGGATAGACATGCTGCACGTGCCGTACCGCGGCAGCGCGCCGGCGATCCTCGATCTGATCGGCGGCCGGGTCCACGTGATGTTCGACAGCATCGCCTCCGCGCTTCCGCACATCCGCGCCGGCAAGCTGCGTGCGATCGCGGTGGCATCGAACACGCGTTCAGCTCTACTGCCGAACGTGCCGACCGTGGCCGAGTCGGAACTCCCCGGCTACAGCGCACATTCCTGGCTCGGCATTTTCGTGCCGGCGGGCACGCCGCAATCCGTCGTCGAGCGTCTGCAGCGCGATCTCGTAGCCGCCATCGATGACCCAAAGGCGCAGGCGCGCCTGGTCGAGGCCGGATTCGAACCGAAAAGCAGCACCCAGGAAGATTTTGCGAAGCTGGTTCGGGAAGAAATAGAAAAGTGGCGCCCGGTGGTCAAGATGTCCGGGGCCACTGCGGATTGATAAGAGAAAGGGGCGAGGGACGAGGGGCGAGGGGCGAGTGAAGAGCGCCGTGTTCGGCGACAAGCATCGTTCAGGTGTGCGTTCGCATTATGTGCCCCTCAGGGTTTTGACCTTGCTCGTCCCTCGCCCCTCGTCCCTGTTCGACCGAATACACGAAGTGAATGAGGTTAGAACCATGGCTGGTCCGCTGACAGGAATCCGCGTGCTGGATCTGACCCGTGTGCTGGCCGGGCCGGTGGCGACGCAGACGCTCGCCGATCTCGGCGCGGAGGTGATCAAGGTCGAGCGCCCTGGCGCGGGTGACGACACGCGCGGCTGGGGTCCGCCTTACGTCAAGGATGCGCAAGGCAAGGACACCATCGAGACTACTTATTTCGCCGGCGCCAACCGCGGCAAGAAATCCGTCACCGTGGACATTACCCGCAGCGAAGGACAGCAACTGGTGCGCAAGCTGGCCGGGAACTGCGACGTGTTCATCGAGAATTTCAAGACCGGCACGCTGTCGCGTTACGGGCTTGCCTACCAGCAGCTCAGGCAGGCGCGCGAAGACATCGTGTATTGCTCGATCACCGGCTTCGGCCAGACCGGCCCTTACGCCGCGCGCCCCGGCTACGATCCGATCGCGCAGGCGTTGAGCGGACTGATGAGCGTAACCGGCGAGCCCGAGGACATGCCGGGTACCGTCCCGCAACGAGTCGGTGTCGCGATGATCGATCTGATGACCGCGCAATACGCGGTGATTGCGGTGGTCGCGGCGCTGTACCACCGGCAGGCGACGGGCCGGGGACAGTACATAGACATGTCGTTGCTGGACGTCGGCGTGGCCTCGATGGCGAACATCGCGTCCGCTTATCTGGGCGCGGGCGTGATCGCCAAGCGCAATGGCGGCGCGCATCCGAGCGTGGTGCCCTCGCAGGTGTTCCTGTGCAGGGACGGTTACGTGATCGTCGCCGCGGGCAACGACGGCCAGTTTGCAAAGTTGTGCGAAGCGGGGGGCAAGCCGGATCTGGTCCGTGATCCGCGCTTCAACACCAACTCGGCGCGGGTCAAGAACCGCGAATCGGTGGTCCCACTGCTGGAAGAAATGTTCGCGCAGCAGTCCATGGCATGGTGGAACGAGCGGCTGGCGGCGGCTGGCGTCCCCTGTGCGCCGATCAACGATATCGCCCAGGTGTTCGAAGATCCGCAGGTGAGGCACCGTGGACTTAAAGTAGAGATGCGCCGCGCCGAAGGGGGATCGGCGGCCTACGTCGCCAGTCCTTTGCGGCTGTCGGAAACGGCCGTGGAGTATCGCCTCCCGCCGCCTTTGCTCGGGGAGCATAATCGGGAAGTGCTCGAAGGCCTGATCGGAATGGAGGCGAAGGAAATCGAACGCCTGCATGCATCGGGAATCATCTAGGCGATGCAAGCAGGGCAGTTGCCTGTGCGGGCACGAGGACCCGGTAATTCTGTCCGCGATCGAATCGGAGGTATGACATGCGACACATGACGAGGACCGCCGCCGTCTGGGGCATTGCCGCCGCGCTTATCGGGTTGGGTGCTCCTGCCGCCGAACCCGTAAAGATCGGCGTCGTCAACGAAATCACCGGTCCACAGGCGCAGGCGGGCGAGTTCACACTCTATGGAATCAGGCTTGCCCAGGAGGAGATCAACAAAGCCGGCGGCTTGCTGGGACGGCAGGTGGAACTGCAGATCGAAGACAATCAGAGCACCAATCCCGGTACCGTGCTCGCCTTCTCCAAGCTTGGCAGCCAGGGCGGCGTCACCGCGATCATCGGGCCGATTCGCAGCACCCAGATCCAGGCCGCCTCGCCGACCATCGCCAGGGCAGGCATTCCCACGATGATCGGCGGCACCGACGCGAGCCTCACCCACGTGAACAACCGGTGGGTGTTCCGGGCGCGCCCGAACGACAGCTATTCCTCGAAGACCATTGCGGACTTCGGCGTCAACACCCTCAAGCTGAAGAATTGGGCCATCGTCCATTCCACCGATGCTTTCGGTTCGGGTGGCGTCAAGGCGCTTACGGAAGCTCTCAAGGCCCTCGGTGTCGCTCCAATCCTGACGCAGGGCTACACCAACAACTCCCAGGACTTCACCGCTGTTGTCCTCGCAGTGAAGAAATCCGGCGCTGAGATCCTCGGCACCTACATGACCAACGAGGCCGACGTAGGGATTTTTTCCCGGCAATTGCGCCAGCTCGGCGTCAATATCACGTGGGTGGGTTCGCCCTCGATCATCGCAGTCACCTCACTGAAACTTGCGGGCGAGGCGCTGCACGGCACTTACGCGATCGCCGATTTCACCACCGACGCCGACGACATCACCCGCGCGTTCACCAAGCGCTATCGGGACAAGTACGGAGTCAACCCGGACACTTTCGCAAGCTGGTCCTATGATGCGATGCAGATCCTGGCGATGGCCATCCGCAACGCCAACAGCACCGATCCCGAGGCGATCCGCAACGCGATCTTCGCCATCAAAGGCTACAAGGGCCTGGAAGGCACCTACGACTTCGACCGGAATGGCGACGGCCTGCACGGCTACAACATCGTCAAGAATGAAAGCGGCAAGATCGTGTTCATCAAGCGCGTCGACTTTCCGGCGCAGTAACCACTTCACTACGCCCCTCTCCCTCTAAAGGCGGAGAGGGTGTTCATTGGCCATCCGCACTGACGCCGTCGATGCTTGCAACGACGGCGGCATGTATCATATTTCCATGACGACTGATCCCGCCGCATTTCCTGTCGTGCACAATACGAAAGCCAAGCGCTTCGAAATCACCGCAGGCAGCAAGACGGCATACTCGAAGTACCTGCTTGCGGGAGACAAGATCATCATCGAGCATACCGAGGTGCCCGAGGCGCTCGAAGGCCGCGGCCTGGCAAGCCGGATGGTGAGCGCCGCGCTCGATTACGCCCGCGCGCAGAACCTGAAGGTGTTGCCGATCTGCCCGTTCGCGAAGAGCTTTATAGGCCGGCATCGCGAGTACCAGGACTTGCTCGCATGAGCGTATCGCCTCCCGGACCAACGAGCCGCGCTGATGCTGAAAAAGAAATAAGAAAATGACTGACGAAGAACTTTGCTTTACCCCCGCGACCGAACTGACGCGCATGATCCGTGACAGGTTGGTCTCGCCCGTCGAAGTGATGCAGGCCACGGTTGAGCGCGCCGGGAGACTGAACGGCAGGCTCAACGCCATCTGCACGCCGACGTTCGATCTGGCGATGGCGGCGGCACGAGACGCGGAAGCCGCGGTGATGCGTGGCGCGGCGCTGGGTCCTCTGCATGGCATCCCGACCAGCATCAAGGATCTCGCCTTCACCAAGGGCGTGCGGACGATGGCGGGATCGCACATCTTCAGCAACCGCGTTCCGGACTTCGATCATCTTCACGTGGCGCGGCTGCGCGCGGCCGGCGCGATCTCGATCGGCAAGACCACGACTTCGGAATTCGGCTGGACCGGCGTGAGCCGCAGTCCGCTCACCGGTATTACCCACAACCCCTGGAAGCACGGCATGAACGCCGGCGCATCGAGTGCCGGAGCGGCGGTGTGTGCGGCGGCGGGGATCGGTCCCATCCACCAGGGCTCGGACGGCGCCGGTTCGATCCGCATGCCGGC
>JBGQGT010000216.1:0-4513 GCA_041497595.1 Gammaproteobacteria bacterium | reverse complement strand
ACTGAGAGGTTGCTGATAGGAATAGCGGGAAGGGTGTTTAATGGCGCAAATTGCCAGCAGAAATTGGCGTTCGGGTCCTTCACTGAATGGAAATTGACCACATGGGTACACTCTTTGACGAGTTGGAAAAGCAGGCTCTTGCGCTAACTCTCAGACAGAAGGCGGCGCTGGCACGCGTTCTGATTGATGATGGATGCGTCGCCCGATCCTGACTCCCAGAAAGTTTGGATCGAAGAAGCTCAGCGCAGGTATGACGCATTCCGTGCAGGGGAAATGCCTGCACATCCTGGCGACGAAGTGATGAACAGGGCTCGCGACCGCCTGAAATGATCGGATATCGGTTTCTTCCTCCTGCCGAGGAAGAGACGACCGACGCATCTCTTTTCTACGAGGCTGCCTCTTCCGGTCTCGGACTTGGTTTCCTCAACGATCTTCAAAGTGTGATCAATGTGTTGCGCGAAAACCCTGGATTGGGCCGCCCGGTTGCTCGCAGCCTAAGGCAGATTACATGACTTGAGTACTGGACCGTCGAAATGGACGTGCACGGCGATCCTGAAGTCCGTGAGGCCGGACAACGCTGGTTGAACGGCGGGAGCGCATTGCCCGTGGTCGAACTGATGGAGTCGCATGGCGCCAGAATCGAGGCGGCGGCGGTGGCGCGGCTGGTGCTGGCGAAACCCGATTGCCTTGACGCGGACGAACTGCGGGCGGTTCTTTCAAAGTTGGCTTCGCCGCCGGCAGGCTGGGAGGAGTCGTTGGCCAAGTTTGCCGAATCACCCTCCCGCGACGCATGGCGCGAACTGATGCGCTTTGTGCCGCCTGACCAGGTGTATTTGCGATTGCGGGACGCGATCGGCAGGCTCAGGGCGCTCGGGGTCAACGGCGATATGATTTTCCGCTGTGCCAGCGAGTCTGGCATGACGCCGGATCTCATTGAGCTGGTGGAGCAGGGCTGCGTTGCCGTGGACACGCTGGTTGAACGGGCCGCTCGCTCCGGCGGGGCGAAGACCACTTACCTGGGGTTGGCCGCCGAGGCGGCATTTCTGGCGGGAGACATGCTGGGCACGGTGCGGCTGCTGCGCGAGTCGATCGCCCATGAGAATGAATGGTGTTCCACTGAACCCCACGTGATATTCATCCGAGAGCGGGTTACGCCGGAACAGATGGATTTACTTGATCGTGCAGGCATCCCGAGAGCCTGATTCGCTGGACTTGAATTCAATCCGGCCTCGAGCTAATTGAGAACTGTATGCAGAACGAATCGCCCGACAAGTCACCCGTTATCGCCCGGCGCCATCACGTGCAGGAATACGTGCGCTGGAGCGACGTCGATGTGAGCGGCATCATCCGCTGGGGCACGTACGTGCGCTTCGTCGAGTTGGCCGAAACCGAGCTGTTCCGCGCGGCGGGCTTTCCGTATGCGACGCTGTGGGACCGGCTGGACATCTGGCTGCCGCGAGTCCAGTTCCACCTCGACTACCGGAATCCGGCGCGGCTGGACGAGTTGCTCGAAATCGAAATCTGGGTGGGGCGCATCGGCCGCAGCTCGATCCGTCTCGAGTTTGCCGTCAAGAAGCCTGGTGGCGATCTGGCCGCGGAAGGGTATCTGGTGATCGTCTCGATCGACCGCAAGAATGCCCGGTCGGTGGAGGTGCCGAAACCGCTGCTCGATGCGCTGGCGCCCTACACCACCTTACCCACCTCACCCCGGCCCTCTCCCCCCGCAAGCGGGCGGAGACGGAGATGAAAATCCGAAAAAAAGCGATCGCAAAGTCGCCTGATTCTGTTTTCTAGAATCTCTCGGTTCCTGGGAGATGGCAATTCGTTCCGGCGCTCATCATATCTAGCCGCCGCCCGCTATACTTCGCGCTGGCGGCAAAACAACAATTGCGCCGCGCAGCAAACCACGCGGAGGAGATCAGCGTGACTGTACGAACCTTTGGCGCCCTGGCGCTCTGCCTTGCCGCAGCCTGCGGAGGCGCTCTTGCCCAGGACAAGCCGGTGGAGTTGAAGTTTTCCCACTGGGTCCCGCCCGCGCACCCGTTGCACAAGACCGCTCAGGCCTGGGCCCAGTCGATCGAGCAGGCTTCGGGCGGCACGATCAAGGTCGCGATCTATCCGTCCCAGCAACTCGGCAAGGCGATCGACCACTACGACATGACGGTCAAGGGCATCTCCGACGTGTCGTACATCAATGTCGGCTACCAGGCTGGGCGCATGCTGGTGGCGAACGCGGCCCAACTCCCGTTCATGATGGACAACGCCGACAACGGTTCGCGCGCCTATGATGTCTGGTACCGCCCGTACGCGCAGAAAGACATGCCGGGCGTGAAGCTGTGCCTCATGTTCGTGCACGACCCCGGTACTTTCCACTCGAAAATCCGGATCAGTTCGCCAGAGCAGGTCAAGGGCCTGAAGGTGCGGCCGGCGCAAGCGGTGGTCGCCGACTGGATGAAGCTGCTCGGCGCGTCCACGGTCAACGTCAGTGCTCCCGAGGCGCGCGAGGCGCTGGAGCGAGGCGTCGCCGACGCCATCACCTTTCCCTGGGGGTCCATTTATCTGTTCGGCATCAACAAAGTCACGCGGTTCCACATCGACGCCCGGATGTACACCACCGGCTTCGCGTGGATTCTTAATCCCGATCGCTACAATTCGTTGTCGCCCGCGCAGCGCAAGGTCATTGACGAGCACTGCAGCGCCGACTGGGCTTACCGGGTCGGCAAGGAGTGGGGGGATTTCGAAGCAGCCGGACGGGAGAAGACGAAAGCGGACAAGGCGCACACGGTCGTGCCGCTCACGCCGTCAGAAATGGCGGCCTGGAAGAAATCGTCCGAGCCGGTGGTCGGGATCTGGAGCGGCGAGGTGCGCAAGCAGGGCTACGATCCGGCCAGACTTCTGGCGGAGTTCGACGCAACGCTCCTGAAGTACGGAGCGAAGGCGAAATAGCGGCGCCGGCGGGATCCGCAATGGATCGCTTCGTGCGCATGGTCGACGGAACGGCGGGAATGCTTTTGCTGACCGTCGCCCTGGCCACTTTCGCAACGGTGGTCCTGCGCAAGCTGTTCAACTACTCGCCGCCGGATTGGTTCGATCTGGCGCAACTGCTGCTGGGCATCAGCATCTTCTGGGGCATCGCCTCCGCCTGTTACCGCAACCGCCACATCCTGGTGGATCTGGTCTGGGAGTTCCTGCCCTCGCGCGGACGCCGCATCCTGGACATCACCGCGACCTCGATCCTGCTGGTGTTCATGGCGGCGCTCACGCTGATGCTCGCCGACGCTATCCGCGACACGGCCGCCGCCAACGTGCTGACGATGGAGTTGAAGCTGCCGGTATGGCCCTTCCACCTGCTGGCGGGTGCCGGCATTCTGGCCGGCACGATCCTCACCGCAGTGCGCCTGGTCCGGCTCTGCAGCCGCGGCGAATGACGGAGCAATGATCGACAAGGACATCATTGCCGTGCTTGGTTTCGCACTGATGTTCGTGCTGATGCTGCTGCGCGTGCCGATCGGCGTTGCGATGGGGATTGCCGGCGTGCTCGGTTACGGCATGATCTCGGGATGGGGCCCGGCTCTTGCGCTGCTGGGCAAAGTGCCGCTGTCCACCGTCACCGATTACAAGCTCGCGGTGATCCCGATGTTCATCCTGATGGGGACGTTCGCCGCCGCCGGCGGCATGAGCCGCGAGCTGTTCAACGCCGGCAGCACCTGGTTCGGACATTTGCGCGGCGGCCTGGCGGTGGGCTCGATCGCCGCCTGCGGGGGATTCGCCGCGATCAATGGCTCTTCGGTGGCCACCGTGGCGACGATGACCAGCGTCGCGCTGCCGGAGATGCGCCGCGCCGGCTATGAGCCGGGTTTCGCGGCAGGCGTGATCGCCGCCGGCGGCACACTCGGCATCATGATCCCGCCCTCGGTGATTTTCGTGCTCTACGGCATCATGACCGAGACCGACATCTCGCAATTGTTCGCGGCGGGCGTGCTGCCGGGTCTGCTGGCGATGGCGATGTACACGGTCACCATCCAGATCGTAGGCCGCCTGCGCCCGCAGTACATGCCGCGCGGCGTCCGCCACAGCTGGCGTGCGCGGTTCAGCGCACTGACGGAAATCTGGGCAACCGTCGTGCTTTTCCTGCTTGTACTCGGCGGCATCTACGGCGGATTCTTCCTGGTGGACGAGGCGGCCGCAGTCGGCGCAATCGGAGCGCTTGTCATAGGATTGGTGCGCGGCCGGCTGTCGCGCCGGGCCATCATGGAATGCCTGGTCAGTTCGGTGCGCGTGTCGGCGTCGATCATGGTGATCGTGATCGGCGCCTATCTGTTCGGCTATTTCCTCACCATCACACAGGCCACGCAGCAGATCGTCGAGTTCATGGTGCACCTTCCGCTCGGCGCCTACGGCGTGCTCGCGCTGATCATGATCGGCTATCTGATTCTCGGGGCGATCATGGACGAGCTGGCGATGATCCTGCTCACGGTACCGATCGTGTTTCCGGTGATCCTGCAACTGGGTT
>JBGQGT010000215.1:0-4514 GCA_041497595.1 Gammaproteobacteria bacterium | reverse complement strand
GTCGTCGGGCGCCAGGAATTCCGGGTTGTCCCAGGTATCCGTGAGATTTGAGGATTCCGTTTCCTCGTTCATCGGCACCAGCAGCGTGCGCCCGGCGGGAACCGTCAAATGGCGGTTGATGCCGTTGATCTCCTTCAATCGTGCGGTGCTGATTCCGAATTGCCCGGCCACCTGCTCCAGCGTCTCGTGCTTTTTCAGGGTGTAGGTCTGCCACGATACCAGCGGCTGGTCGTAGTCCTTCAGATTGGCGTTGAAGAGCCCGGCCTTGTCGATCGGCAGCAGCAGCGTGCGCGATCCGTTGGATGTGATCACCGGCCGCGTATGTCCGGGGTTGAGCGACCTGAAGTCATCCTCGGACATTTCCGCGAGCCGCGCCGCCACCTGCATGTCGATGTACTCGGGTGTGGTGACCGTGGTGAAGTAGGGCTGGTCGGAAACGTCTTCGAGCGGGAATCCGACACCCTGTGGATTGGCGATGATGTTCTTCACCGCCTGCAGCTTGGGCACGTAGTTGCGGGTCTCGCGCGGCATGCGCAGGCTGCGATAGTCTGTCGGCTTGCGTTTTGCGCGGTTCTGGGCAATCGCCCGCGTGACGCCATTCTCGCCCCAGTTATAAGCAGCCAGCGCCAGATACCAGTCGCCGAACTGCGCGTGCAACTGCTGCAGGTAGTCGAGCGCGGCGCGCGTGGCCGTGAGCACGTCGCGCCGGCCGTCGTACCACCAGTTCTGTTGCAGGCCGTAACGCCTGCCGGTCGAGGGGATGAACTGCCAGATGCCGGCCGCGTGCGCGCGCGAATAAGCCCCGGGATTGTAGCCGCTCTCGATCATCGGCAGCAGCGCGACCTCCGTGGGCATGCCGCGCTTTTCCACCTCCTCGACGATGTGGTAGAGGTAGAGACGGCTGCGCTCGAACATGCGCTGGGTGTAGTCCGGATGGTTCAGGTACCAGGCTTCGTGCCTTGCGACCAGCGCGCTTTCGCTTTCGGGCATGGCGAAGCCGGAGCGTATGCGCTCCCAAAGGCTTGCCGCGGCCTGCGGCGCCGGTGCCACCACGTTACCGGTCTGCACTTCGACCGGAACATCCGATTGCAGGCTTGCAGTGGGCGGTGCTGCTGGGACTTCTTCGTGGATTGCCGGAGAGAAATCTTCCGGTGGTTCTTCCGAAACGGATGGGTTTCGCGGGGGGAGTTCGATGGCGAAGACGGGGAATGCGACCAGAGCAGCGAATAGGCTGGCCAAAAGCGCGCGTGGTTTCGTCATCCCCATCCGTTCATAATGGAATCAGCGACGTATGCTATAGAACGCGCCCCGGCAAAGCAAGGCGAAATTTCGGTTGCGCAACACTTGGAAACATCTGCTGGGTGAGAACCAGCCGGCCAAGGGCCGGCAATAAGTGCGTTGACGCAAAGTACGCAAAGAAGAGCAAGCAAGTACGCAAAGAAAGGCAAATGCAAAAAAATGTGTTCAGATTCTGGCAATCGCCGCTCGCAGTTGGTTGAATGCAGAGTCCCAAGTTGTGCGCTTTTACCCTTCACCCTTCACCCTTCACCCTTCACCGTTCTTAGAACCCATCCTTCCATTTTCGCAGCGCTGCGAATACCTCGACCGGGTTTGTGAGAGTGCGACCGGCAAAGCGGCTGGCCGAAGTGACCAGGGCCGTTTCGCGGACGCGCAGGAAAGGATTGGTGGCGCGCTCGACGCCGATGGTCGAGGGCAGGGTGGGGTTGCCGCGATCGAGCGCCGCGCGCGCCGCAATGCGGCGTTCCGCGAGCGCAGGATTTCCCGGCTCTGCGGCATCGGCAAAACGCAGATTGGCAAGCGTGTACTCGTGTCCGCAATAGACCAGTGTCCCGGCGGGCAGATCGGCCAGTTTGCTCAGCGACGCGTGCATTTGCGCCGGTGTGCCCTCGAACAGGCGCCCGCAGCCGCATGAGAACAGAGTGTCGCCGCAGAACAACAGCCCATCGCCGTAAAAGGCGATGTGACCCGCGGTATGGCCCGGAATGTCGAGTACGCGTGGCCGCACGCCGATGCCCGGCACTTCGATTTCGTCGCCTTCCGCGAGCTTTCGCGTGACGCCGGGAATGTTCTCGCGCGCCGGCCCGAATACCGGTACGTTATACTTCGACAGCAGATCGGCGTTGCCTCCGACATGATCTGCGTGGTGATGGGTATTGAGTATCGCGGTAAGTTGCAGACCCTCGGCACGCAGGTAGTCGAACACCGGCCCGGCATCGCCGGGATCCACGACTGCGGCATTGGTGCCGCGTCGCAGGCACCAGATATAGTTGTCCCTGAACGCGCGGATTGGAGCGATAGTGGTTATTTCCATGGCCGTATCTTTCTTGGCCTGATACTGAATGTCAATCCAGACTGGATCCTCCAGCCTGTCCGCATGGCTGTCCACGCCGCTTGGTGCGCATCTGCTCGAAGCCGAGCTGCGCTATTTCGACCAGGAACTGGCCGACTTGTTCGGATTCAACGCGTTCCAGCTCGGCCTGCCGGAATTCGATTTCCTGCGCGCCAACCGCATGCCGTATCGCTTGGTGACCGGAATGGACGGGCCGGTGCGGCTGCAGTCGGATCTATGCGCGCTGCCGATTCAGTCGGCGGTTGCCGATCTCGTGGTGCTGCCGCACGCGCTCGAATTCAGCAACAATCCCCATCAGGTGCTGCGCGAAGTCTCGCGCATCCTCATGCCCGAAGGGCATGTGGTCCTGTCCGGCTTCAATCCCTGGAGCCTGTGGGGTGTGCGGCGCCTGGCGAACCGCAGGGAAGGCGTTTATCCGTGGTGCGGCCAGTTCATCAATCTGCCGCGGATCAAGGACTGGATGGCGCTGCTGGGCTTCGAGCTCGCGGGCGGGCGCATGTGCTGCTATGCGCCGCCTCTCACCACAGAGAAATGGTTTCGCCGTTTCGACTTCATGGAAGCGGCGGGGGACCGCTGGTGGCCGTTCGCCGGCGGAATCTATTTCCTGCACGGCATCAAGCGCGTGCAGGGCATGCGCATCATCACGCCGAAATGGAAGTCCGCGGAGGTGAAGAAAAAAGCGTTGGCTGCCGTGCCGCACAAGACCAACGGCCATGACGACGCGCTGGCAGCGCGCACCAATCACATGGCCGGTGACCCCCAATGAGCGATGTGGTCGACGTTTACACCGACGGCGCGTGCAAAGGCAATCCCGGGCCGGGCGGGTGGGGCGTCTGGCTGAAGTGGGGCGATCACGAAAAGGAATTGTTCGGCGGCGAACCCGAGACCACCAACAACCGCATGGAGCTGACCGCGGTGATCGAGGCGCTGGCATCGCTGAAGCGGCGCTGCAGGGTTCGCCTGCACACCGATTCCCAATACGTGCACAACGGCATCTCCACCTGGATTCACGACTGGAAGAAGCGCGGCTGGCGCACCGCGGACAAGAAACCGGTCAAGAACGTCGATCTCTGGCAGAAACTGGACGAAATGGTCCAGAAGCACGACATCGAGTGGATCTGGGTGCGCGGCCATGACGGCAATCCCGGCAACGAACGGGCCGATGAGCTCGCGAACAAGGGTGTCGCAACCGCGACACCAGGGCCGAGGGCCGAGGGCCGAGGTGCGAGATTTGGCTAAGTGCTATTCAGACGCGGTAGTGGCCCTGACTCGTACCTCGTACCTCGCGCCTCGAACCTGATTTTCCATGCGCCAGATCATCCTCGATACTGAGACTACGGGCCTGGATCCTTCGCTCGGGCATCGAATCATCGAAATCGCAGTGGTGGAGATCGTCAATCGCCGCTTCACCGACCGGCATTACCACCAGTACGTGAATCCTGAGCGGGAGATCGAAGCCGGGGCGATCGATGTGCACGGGATCACCGGCGAATTCCTTCAGGACAAGCCGAAGATGCGCGAGGTGGCGAAGGAATTTCTCGATTTTGTCTCCGGCGCCGAACTGATCATTCATAACGCTCCCTTCGACGTGGGCTTCCTCGATCACGAACTTGCGCTGCTCGAACTGCAACCGATCAGCCACTATTGCCCGCTGATCACCGATACGCTGAAGATGGCCAAAGGCCTGCATCCCGGCAAGCGCAACTCGCTGGACGCGTTGTGCGAGCGCTACCAGATCGACAATTCCGCGCGCACGCTGCACGGCGCACTGCTGGACGCGCGCCTGCTGGCCGAGGTCTATCTGGCGATGACCCGCGGCCAGGACAGCCTGCTGATGGATATGGGGGAGTCGTTCTCGCCCCTGCTCGACGGCGCGCTTTCCGACGAGAAACTGGAGTTGATCGTGCTGCGCCCCACGGCCGACGAGCTTGCCGCCCACGCACAGCAAATCGAGGACATCGACAAGGCGTCCAAAGGGGCTTGCCTGTGGAAGAAGTTGGACCAGAATGCGTGACTAGGGAAGCTCTGCATAAGTCCCGCATGCGCGACCGAGGCGATTCGGGTCGAGGGCAAGACGGCGAGGACGCCGTGTAGCCGGACGGCTGTGACTCGTTAGCGGTACGCCCGTTTGCGGGAGCAGCCG
>JBGQGT010000214.1:0-4540 GCA_041497595.1 Gammaproteobacteria bacterium | reverse complement strand
TAGGCGGCGTAGGCGCCCACAGCCATGAAACCGCCGGTTCCGAGTGAAAGCTGCCCGCAGTAGCCGACCAGCAAATTGAGCCCGAGCGCCGCGAGCGACATGATCAGGAAAGGGATGAATATGGCGCGAAAAAGATACTCGGTTGAAACAAGCGGCACCAGGATGAAACCGATCGCAAGCCAGAGTGCGATGAAAACCCGATCCTGAAGGATCGGGAACACCGCCTGGTCGGCGGCGTAGGAAGTCTTGAATTGTCCCGCTTCTCTGTAAAACATGACTAAGACAAGTGAATGCGTGAATGCGTGAATGAGTGAAGCCCCATTGTTGCCCCCTCCTCCTGGTCCAGGGGGAGGGTCTGGGTGGGGGTGCTCACGCCTTCACCCTTCACGCCTTCACTAGACCCTATCAATATGTTTCTCCCCGAACAGACCCTCGGGCCTGACGAGAAGGAACAGCAGCGCCAGCACGTAGGCAAACCAGTTCTCGATGCCGCCGCCGACCAGCGGTCCGAGGTAGACCTCGGATAGCTTTTCTCCGGCGCCGATGATGAGCCCGCCCACGATGGCGCCAAGAATCGATTCGAACCCGCCAAGAATAAGCACTGGCAGCGCCTTCAGGGCGACCAGCGCAAGCGAAAACTGCACGCCGAGCTTGGATCCCCACACGATGCCGGCCACCAGCGCCACCAGGCCCGCCACCGTCCACACGATGATCCAAATGTAGTTGAGCGGAATACCGACCGATTGAGCGGCCTGGTGATCGTCTGCCACCGCACGCAGCGCCCGGCCGATGCGGGTCTTCTGGAAAAAAAACGCCAGGCCCGCGACCAGCAGACCGGCGATCAGCGTTGCGACCAGGTCCCCGCCGGGCACCAGCACGCCGCCCTCGAACACGGACGCGAACAGCGTCAGCGAATGTTTGGGCATGCCGATATCGAGCTTGTAAATGTCGCTGCCCCACACCGACTGCCCGAAACCGTCCAGGAAATAGGAGATGCCGATGGTGGCCATAAACAGGCTGATGGCAGCCTGGTTCACCAGCGGCCGCAGCACCAGCCGCTCGATGACAAGCGCAAGCCCGATCATGACGACAATGGTTATCGCAAGTGCCAGCAGGAATGGAGAAAACGTTCCCTTCAGTATTTCCATCAACCGCACCAGCGTCAGCGCGGCGAACAGCACCATGGCACCCTGGGCGAAATTGAACACGCCGGACGCCTTGAAGATCAGCACAAATCCCAGAGCCACCAGCGAGTACAGAACTCCCGCCATCAGCCCGCCGATCAGCACTTCAAGGAAAAATGACATGTCTTTACCCCGGTGAAGGAGTGAAGGCGTGAAGGTGTGAACACCCCCACCCCAGCCCTCCCCCTAGTCTTAGGGGGAGGGAGCGGGAGAAGATTTCCACTCATTCACTCCTTCACGCATTCACCCGTCGTATTACGTTATCAATGGGCGACACCCAGATAGGCATCGATGACCGCCTGGTTGTCGCGAACCTCGTCCGGTGTGCCGTCGCCGATGTTGCGGCCGTAGTCGAGCACCACCACGCGGTCCGAGAGATCCATCACCACGCCCATGTCGTGCTCGATGAGCACAATCGTGGTGCCGAATTCGTCATTGACGTCGAGGATGAAGCGGCTCATGTCCTGCTTTTCCTCCACATTCATGCCGGCCATCGGTTCGTCGAGCAGCAGCAGCTCCGGTTCCGCTGCCAGCGCGCGGCCGAGTTCGACCCGTTTCTGCAGGCCGTAGGCAAGCCGGCCCACCGGCGTCCTGCGAATCGACTCGATCTGCAGAAAATCGATGATCTGCTCCACTTTCTCGCGGTGCTCCAATTCCTCGCGCTGCGCGCTGCCGAAATACAGGCACTGAGACAGGAAGCCGGCGTGCATCTTCAGGGTTCGCCCGGTCATGATGTTGTCGAGCACCGTCATTCCCTTGAATAGCGCGATGTTCTGAAACGTGCGCGCGATTCCCTGGCTCGCTGCCTCGTGCGGGCGCATCTGCCGGCGCGTCTTGCCCTTGTAGGTGACGGTACCCTCGTTAGGGTGGTACACCCCATTGATGACGTTGAGCAGCGAACTCTTGCCGGCGCCGTTGGGCCCGATAATGGCGCGGATCTCGTGTTCGCGCACGTCGAAACTGACCTCGTTGAGCGCCTTGACGCCGCCGAAGGCGAGCGAGATATTCTCCATCTTCAGGATCACGTCGCCGATACGGCGGTCGGCAGGGTTCGCGTTCACGGTCAGGCGCTGATGCGTTGCGCCGCGGCCAGGTAAGTGGCGGCGTCGCGGATTTTTACATCGGCCTCGATGTTGCCGGTGCGGCCGTCCTCGAACTTGACCTGCGTGCGGATGAACTGCGAGGCCTTGCCGCCGTACAACGCATCCACCAGCACGGCGTACTTTTGCGCGACGAAGCCGCGGCGCACCTTGCGGGTGCGTGTGAGCTCGTCTTCGTCCGGATCGAGCTCTTTGTGCAACACCAGGAAGCGATGGATCTGCGAGCCGGCCAGATGCGCCTCCTTGGCAAGGTCGGCATTGACCTGCTCGACGCATTGCTGGAGCAGATCGTAGACCTCGGGCCGGGAGGCAAGATCGACGTAGCCGCTGTAAGGCATGCTGCGTTTCTCGGCCCAGTTGCCCACCGCCTGCATGTCGACGTTGATAAAGGCGCAGACCATCTTGCGTTGGTCGCCGAAACAGACCGCTTCCTTGATGTAGGGGAAAAACTTGAGCTTGTTCTCGACGAATTGCGGTGCGAACAGCGACCCGTCCGCGAGCTTGCCGACATCCTTGGCGCGGTCGATGATCTTCAGGTCGCCGTCGGCATCGAAAAAGCCCGCATCGCCGGTCATGAAGTATCCGTCGGGAGAGATGGATTCCGCGGTCGCGTCCGGGCGCTTGTAGTACTCTTTGAGCATGCCGGGCGTTTTCACCATGACTTCGCCGTTCTCGGCGATCTTGATCTCCACTCCGGGCAATGGCCGGCCGACCGAATCGAGTTTGGCGTTGCCAGTCGGCTGCTTGCAAACGTAGACGCTGGTCTCGGTCTGGCCGTAGAGCTGCTTGAGGTTGATGCCGATCGAGCGATAGAAGCGGTACAGGTCCGGCCCGATCGCGGCGCCGCCGGTATAGGCCACCCGGATGCGGCTCATGCCCAGCACGTTGCGCAGCGGCCCGTAGATCAACACATCGCCGAGCGCGTAAAGCAGCCGGTCGGTCAGCGCCACCGGCTTGCCGTCCATGATCTCCGCTCCACAGCGGCGCGCTACGCCCATGAAGTAGTGGAACAGGTGGCGCTTGATCCGGGCGGCGTCGTCGATGCGGATCATCACGGTCGTCAGCAAGTTCTCGAATACCCGGGGCGGCGCGAAATAATACGTCGGACCGATTTCGCGCAGGTCGGTCATCACCGTTTCGGACGACTCCGGGCAATTGACGGTGAAACCCGCCACCATCGCCTGCCCATAGGAGAACAGATGGTCTCCGACCCAGGCCATCGGCAGGTAGGAAAGCACTTCGTCGTCGGGCGTGAACCCGTCGAACGCCACGTCGCCGCGTGCCGCGGCGATGAATCCCGCGTGCGTATGGCACACGCCTTTGGGCTTGCCGGTGGTCCCTGAGGTGTAGAGCATCACGCAGACGTCCTCGGGACGGATCTCTGCGACGGCGCTACGGAAAAAGTCCGGATGCTGCCGGTGGTGTTCGAGACCGATTTCGCGCAGCCGGTCGTAGGCGATCAACTGCGGCTGGCGATAGTTGCGCAGCCCCCGCGGATCGTCGTAGTAGATGTGTTTGAGCTTCGGAAACTGCGGCAGGATTTCGAGCAGCTTGTCGACCTGCTCCTGGTCCTCGACGATCGCGTACTCGATTTCGGCGTTCTCAAGCACGTACAGCATCTCCTGCGCGACCGAATCCTGGTAGAGCGGAACCGGCACGCCACCGAGGGATTGCGCGGCGGCGAACGACCAGTACAGCCGCGGCCGGTTGTCGCCGATGATGGCGAGGTTCATCCCGCGCCTGAAACCCTGGGCCGCCAGGCCGCAAGCAAGCGCCCGGACCTCGTCGGCGACTTGCGACCAGCTCCAGCTCTGCCAGATGCCGAGGTCCTTCTCGCGGATCGCAGTCCGCTCCCCGCGCACGCCGGCGTGATGCAGGAGCAGAGCGGGGAATGTATCTGCGACCCCGCGGCCGGCAGTGTCCGGGTGCTTCAAGGCTCTCTCCTCCCTTTTCATTATTCCGGGCCGGCTCATGTCCGACCCTGATGCCTTTTATCACCTTCGCGCCGCGATGTCTCGGGCGCGATCCCGGGACGAACGATAAGCCCGATCGCTGCAACAAGTTGTCGTTTGGCCGACAATTCGGGCCATGACACGTCTTTCCGGCCTGCTGCCAACCTTCATTTCACCCAAGGGAGGGCCTACGCATCCAGCATCGCGGCAGCGCGCGAGTGCTATCTGGCACGTGCCCGCTGTGAGAACAATGCGTCGAGTTGTGCCACCGTAGTGTGCAGCTCTCCCCGCACGCGTACGGTCC
>JBGQGT010000213.1:0-4547 GCA_041497595.1 Gammaproteobacteria bacterium | reverse complement strand
GGGCTGCTGCCGTACCGTATTCAAGCAGAGATCAAGACGCTTCCGCGTAAGCCGTACACCATCCGCACGACGGTCAAACCGTCCTCGCGCGGCAAGGTGGGAAAGCTGAAGCTGAGTTCGCGAAAATAACGACCGCCCCGGCCGGCAGCCGGGAAGCGGGGCACCAAGCGGATGAAACCCGCCGGCGCCCCTAACCAGCATCACCTACAAGGAGGCAACGATGGCTACCAAGAAGTCTACTACGACACCAGACAAATCCGCTTTACAGCGCGCGATTCGAATCAGCGATCTGATCAACCGCAAACTTACTCAGTTGAGTGGCATCTGCGCACTCATCGGGGCCGCCGACATGAAGTTGGAGACATTCAATAACGACGATCTCCACGCGGCAATGTGGGGCGTTCAGGACCTGATCGGGAGCATTCAGGACGACTACAAGGCGTTCTATGACGTCGCGCACGCCGGAATGACGGAGGCCGCCCATGAATAAGAGGTCGAGCACCAAGAAGGCCGACATCGAACCGGCCGTACTTCAAATTCAAATGGGGCTTGAGGCCCTGCACGAGCTGGCGATGTCGCACGAGAACGGAGTCAGCGGCGGAACGCTTTCGGTCGTCGTGGAACAGATGAGCCTTCAGATGCAGGGCGACGTCCGCCGGGTCCTGGACTTCCTGGATCGATCGGCCTGAGGGCAAGCCACTCCACGGCCCCGCTTCGGCGGGGCTTTTCATTCCTACCAGGCGCGCGCGCGGAGAACACCTGGATTGCGCTGAAACAGCGGAATCCAACTCCGGCAGGCCCACGCGCGCGCGGCCGGCAGAGTATTCAGCAGCAATTGCCGAGGGGCATTCGGGCGGTGTGGCACACAGTGCTGCAGGTAGACCCTAAATCACTGTAAAAGAGCAAGAAACGCTTTGCTGCCCATGCAGACAAACAGCACCCTGGCGGGGGTACCGATCCGTGCCATGTTCTATCGGCTGCGTTTGCGCGCCGCGGCAATCGAAGTGACCTTGGCCGGCTTGCCGTCGGTTCCGGTCGCGGCGACGGGCGCTTGGTCGCTTTCGGCGATGCCGAACGCCAGTTCCTTGAGTTCCTTCAACTGGTCGCGCATCTGTGCCGCCGTCTCGAATTCGAGGTTCCTGGCGGCATCCAGCATCTCCTTCTCGACGCGCTTCAGTACCCTGAGCAGGTCCTTTTCGTTCATCGCGCCGTAGGCGGCGAGCTTTTCCGCCGCCTTCAGATCCTGCAGCGTGGAGGGCTCGTACACGCCCTCGATCATGTCCTTGATGCGCTTGGAAACACCCTTCGGCGTGATGCCATGCGCGATGTTGTAGGCCAGCTGCTTCTGGCGCCGGCGATCGGTTTCCGCAATCGCGCGCTGCATCGAATCGGTCACCCGGTCCGCATACATGATGGCCGAGCCGTTCAGATGGCGCGAGGCGCGGCCGATGGTCTGGATCAGGGAACGCTCGGAACGCAGGAACCCCTCTTTGTCCGCATCCAGGATCGCCACCAGCGATACCTCGGGGATGTCCAGTCCTTCGCGCAGCAGGTTGATGCCGACCAGGACGTCGAACTCCCCCAGCCGCAGATCGCGGATGATTTCCACCCGCTCCACGGTGTCGATGTCGGAGTGCAGATAACGCACCTTGACGCCGTGTTCGGCGAGATAGTCGGTCAAGTCCTCGGCCATGCGTTTGGTGAGGGTGGTCACCAGCACGCGTTCGTTGCGCTTCACCAGCGCGTTGATCTCGGACAGCAGGTCGTCCACCTGGGTGACGGCCGGCCGCACCTCGATCTCCGGATCCACCAGCCCGGTCGGCCGCACCACCTGCTCCACCACCTGCGCCTGGTGTTCGCGTTCGTATTCCGCGGGCGTGGCGGAAACGAAAATGGTCTGCGGCATGATCTTTTCGAACTCGTCGAACCTGAGCGGCCGGTTGTCGAGCGCGCTCGGCAGCCGGAAGCCGTAGTCCACCAGATTCTCCTTGCGCGCGCGGTCGCCGCGATACATGCCGCCGATCTGCGGGACGGTGACGTGGCTCTCGTCGATGATCATCAGCGCGTTGAGCGGCAGATAGTCCAGAAGCGTCGGCGGCGGCTCGCCGGGCTTGCGGCCGGAGAGGAGCCGCGAGTAGTTTTCGATGCCCTTGCAGAAACCCAGTTCATTGAGCATTTCCAGGTCGAAGCGGGTGCGTTGTTCGATGCGCTGCGCCTCCACCAGCTTTCCGTGCGTCTGGAAGAACTCGATGCGCTCGCGCAGTTCGATCTTGATTGCCTCGATTGCCTTGAGGGTGGTGCTGCGCGGCGTGACGTAATGGCTGGAGGGATAGACGGTATAACGCGGCACCTTCTGGTTCAGGTGCCCGGTCAGCGGATCGAACAGGGTCAGCGACTCCACCTCGTCGTCGAACAGTGAAATTCGCAGGGCTGTCTCCGAGCTTTCCGCGGGAAACACGTCGAGCACGTCGCCGCGAACGCGGAAGGTCCCGCGCCGGAAATCGAACTCGTTGCGCTCGTATTGCATCTCGGCCAGGCGCGCGATGATGTCGCGCTGGCTCTTGTTTTCCTTCTCCCTAAGATGCAGGATCATGCCGTGGTAGTCCACCGGGTCGCCGATGCCGTAGATCGCCGACACCGTAGCGACGATCACCGCGTCGTCGCGTTCCAGCAGCGATTTAGTGGCGGAGAGCCGCATCTGCTCGATGTGCTCGTTGATGCTCGAGTCTTTCTCGATGTAGAGGTCGCGCGAAGGTACATAAGCCTCGGGCTGATAATAATCATAGTAGGAGACGAAATATTCGATGGCGTTCTCGGGAAAGAACTCGCGCATTTCGGAATAGAGCTGGGCCGCGAGCGTCTTGTTCGGCGCCATGATGATCGCGGGGCGGCCGGTGTGCGCGATGACGTTGGCCATGGTGTAGGTCTTGCCGGAACCGGTCACGCCGAGCAGCGTCTGGTACGCCAGACCGTCGCCCAGACCTTCGATGAGCTTGGCAATCGCCTCCGGCTGGTCGCCTGCGGGCTCGAAGGGCCGGTAGAGGCGGAAGGGACTGTTTGGGAAAGTAACCAGCACGGGTACAATACGCGGCTGACAAATTTCGATGTTATCACGATGAACGCGCCGCACTCCTCCTCCCCGCTTGCCGCCGTCCAGATGGCGCCAAAGGATCCCATCCTTGGCGTGACCGAGACCTTCAACGCCGACAAGAACCCCAACAAGGTCAATCTCGGCGTCGGGGTCTATTACGACGACAACGGCAAGGTGCCGCTGCTGGAATGCGTGCGGCGCGCGGAGACCCAGCTCGCCGAAAAGTCCGCCCCGCGCAGCTATTTGCCCATCGACGGCTTGCCCGCCTATGACCGCGCGGTGCAGGCCCTGGTGTTCGGCGCCGACAGTGCGGCGGCCAGGGAGAATCGGGTGGTCACGGTGCAGGCGCTGGGAGGAACCGGCGGACTGAAGATCGGTGCCGATTTTCTGCGCAGGATCGCGCCGGATTCGCAGGTATGGATCTCGGAGCCGAGCTGGGAGAATCACCGCGCGCTGTTCGAGAGCGCCGGATTTACCGTCAATACTTACCCATACTACGATCCGTCTTCGCGCGGCGTGGATTTCGCCGGCATGGTTGCGACGCTGCGCGCGCTTCCGCCGGCCTCGATGGTGGTGTTGCATGCGTGTTGCCACAACCCCACCGGGGTCGACCTGACCGCGGAGCAATGGACCGCGGTCATCGAAACCGTGGTGTCGCGCGGCCTGATTCCCTTCGTCGACATCGCCTATCAGGGATTCGGCGAAGGCATCGACGCGGACGGCGAGGTGGTCAGGCGTTTCGCCCAGGCCGGCGGGCCGGTGTTCGTCTCCAATTCTTTCTCGAAATCGTTTTCGCTCTACGGCGAGCGCGTCGGGGCGTTGAGCGTGGTGGCCGGCAGCAGCGAGGAGGCCGCGCGGGTACTCAGCCAGTTGAAGCGCACTGTACGCACCAACTATTCGAACCCGCCCACGCACGGCGGCCAGATCGTGGCAGCCGTGCTGACGACTGCGGAATTGCGGGCGTTGTGGGAAAGGGAACTTGGCCAGATGCGTGAACGCATTCGCGACATGCGCAGGCAACTGGTCGAGAAGTTGCGCGCGCGCGCTCCGCGCGCGGACTTCGGCTTCGTCATGCGCCAGCGCGGGATGTTTTCCTATTCCGGCCTGTCAAAGAGCCAGGTCGCCAGGATGCGCGGGGAATTCTCGGTGTACGCCATCGATAGCGGGCGCATCTGCGTGGCGGCGCTCAACTCGCGCAACGTCGACTACGTTGCGGATGCCATTGCGCGGGTGATCGGCTGAACGGCCGGGTCAGTGTCGGCCGGAAGTTTCCGAAGCGGGTTTCGTACTGACAGGCGCGGCAGGTTGCGGGGTCGCAGGCTCCTGTTTGGCGCCTGCATCAGCCTTTGCCGGGCCTGTTTTTTTCGCGGGTTTCCTGCTGAACAGGCGTTCGGTGATCTGCCCCGCCTTCATGCCGATGGCGGTGCCGACTCCGGGACCCAGCAACGCGGTGCCC
>JBGQGT010000212.1:0-4566 GCA_041497595.1 Gammaproteobacteria bacterium | reverse complement strand
ATTCGGCACGCTGCCGCGATCGCTGCAGGAGCGCGGCAAGCAGGCGCGCTTTCTGGCCGGCCGGGGTTTTTCCGCCGAGGTGGTGCACAAGGTGCTGAAAGGCTCCGACGAGCCGGAATGACGGTGCTCGGGCGGCGGGGAATGCAATAAAATCCAGAACAATGCGATGGCCCGCTCTTGCCGGCTGAACTTCGAGATCCAATGCTTATGCAGTCAATGACAAGCAACGAAATCCGCAGTCGCTTCCTCGACTATTTCAAGCGTCAGGGTCACGCAATCGTCCCCTCCAGCCCGCTGGTCCCGGGCAACGATCCGACATTGTTGTTCACGAATGCAGGGATGGTGCAGTTCAAGGACGTGTTCCTCGGCAAGGAAAAGCGGCCGTACCTGCGCGCCACCACCTCGCAGCGCTGCGTTCGCGCAGGCGGCAAGCACAATGATCTGGAGAACGTCGGCTACACCGCGCGCCATCACACCTTCTTCGAGATGCTGGGCAATTTCAGCTTCGGCGACTACTTCAAGCGCGACGCCATCCGCTTTGCCTGGGAATTGCTGACCAGGGAATTCGGGCTCGATCCCGCCCGTTTATGGGTCACGGTGTATCAGACCGACAACGAGGCTTACGACCTCTGGGCCAAGGACATCAAGGTGCCGAAGGAGCGCATCGCGCGCGTTGGCGACAAGCCCGGCGGAAGCAAATTCCAGAGCGACAACTTCTGGCAGATGGGCGATACCGGTCCCTGCGGCCCGTGCACAGAAATCTTCTACGACCACGGCCCCGGGATTCCCGGCGGCCCGCCCGGTACCCCGGATGCCGACGGCGACCGCTACATCGAAATCTGGAACCTGGTGTTCATGCAGTTCAACCGCGATGAATCGGGGACGATGCAGCCGCTGCCCAAGCCCTCGGTGGACACCGGCATGGGGCTGGAGCGCGTCGCCGCGGTGCTGCAGGGCGTGCACAGCAATTACGAGATCGACCTGTTCCGGGACCTGATCGCCGCCGCGGCCAGGGTCACCGGCGCGAAGGATCTCTCTTCCAGTTCGCTAAACGTAATCGCCGACCATATCCGCGCCTGCGCCTTCCTGATCACCGACGGCGTGATCCCCGGCAACGAAGGCCGCGGCTACGTGCTGCGCCGGATCATTCGCCGCGCCATCCGCCACGGCTACAAGCTCGGCCAGACCAGGCCGTTCTTCCACAAGCTGGTCGGCGACCTGTCGCGGGTGATGGGCGAGGCCTATCCGGAACTTCCGGCCGCGCAGCACCGGGTGACCGACGTGCTGAAGCAGGAAGAGGAGCGCTTCGCCGAGACGCTGGAAAACGGCATGAAGGTGCTCGAGAACGCGCTGCACCGCGAGGACCGGATGCTCGATGGCGAGACCGTGTTCCAGCTCTACGACACCTTCGGCTTTCCGGTCGACCTTACCGCCGACATCGCCCGCGAACGCGGCGTGATGATCGACCACGCCGGTTTCGAGGCGGCGATGGAAAAGCAGCGCGAGCGCGCCCGCGCCGCGTCCAAGTTCACCATGCAGGCGGGAATGGATTACAGCGGACAGGCCACCGAGTTTCACGGCTACGACACGCTGCGCCTGGACGGCAAGATCGTGGCGCTCTACACGGGCGGCACGCCGGTGCAGAAGATCGAGGCCGGCGACGATGCGGTGATCGTGCTCGACCGCACGCCGTTTTACGCCGAGTCCGGAGGACAGGTCGGCGACCAGGGCGAGATCACTTCCGCCAACGGCAGCTTCACAGTGAACGATACGCAGAAAATCCAGGCGGAGGTGTTCGGCCACAAGGGCGTGCTCAAGGCCGGACGTTTCGCGGTCGGCGATGCGGTCACCGCGCAGGTCAACCCGGTGACGCGCACGCGCGCCGCATACAACCATTCGGCCACCCACCTGATGCACGCGGCGTTGCGCAAGGTACTCGGTCCGCACGTCACGCAGAAGGGCTCGCTGGTGGACGCCAGCCGCACCCGCTTCGACTTTTCCCACCACGCGCCGATGACGCCGGAGCAGATCGCCGAGGTCGAAGAGCTGGTGAATCGCGAGATCCGCGGCAACCATGCGGTGGAAACCCGGCGCATGAAGTACGACGAGGCGATCAAGGCCGGCGCGATGGCGCTGTTCGGGGAGAAATACGGAGACGAAGTGCGGGTGCTGCGCATGGGCGATTTTTCCACTGAATTGTGCGGCGGCACCCATGTGCGGCGCACCGGTGACATCGGTTTCTTCAAGATCGTTTCCGAATCCGGGGTCGCCGCGGGCATTCGCCGGTTGGAGGCTGTCACTGCCGACGGCGCGTTGGCGTGGGTGCAGGAGATGGAGGCAGAAAAGGCATTCGTCGAAGGATTCTTTCAAGCCGAAGGCGAGGCGTTGAAGGAAAAGCTCAAGACTGACCGCGAAGAGAAAAGAGCGCTTGAGAAAGAACTGGCGCGGCTCAAATCCAGGCTCGCCAGCTCGCAGGGCGACGACCTGGTGGAGCAGGCGGTGGCGATCGGTCCGGTGCGGGTGCTGGCGGCGACGCTCGACGGGGCGGACGTCAGGACGCTGCGCGAAGCTATGGACAAACTCAAGGACAAACTCAAGTCGGCGGCCATCGTGCTCGGCGCGGTCGACGGCGACAAGGTCACCCTGATTGCCGGCGTGACCGACGATCTGACCTCTAAGGTCAAGGCGGGCGAACTGGTGAACTATGTGGCGCAGCAGGTCGGCGGCAAAGGCGGCGGCCGGGCGGACATGGCGCAGGCTGGCGGCACGCAACCGGCGAAACTTCCGGAGGCGTTGGCCAGCGTCGCCGACTGGGTGAAGCAACGGGTGGCGTAGACGCCAGAATCAAAACGGGAGGCGGGCATGAGAAAATTTGCGGCAATGCTGATGGGCTTCACTGTGGCGCTGTGGGCGGAAGGGGCGGCCGCGGACGCCAAGGATCTGGAGATCTTTCACAGCATCGCAATCGATGCGCCCGCCGACCAGGTGTGGGCGATGGCGGGCGACTTCGGCGGCATCCAGCGCTGGTCTCCGGGAACGGAGTCCAGCCGGCTGATTCTCCACGATCGCAACGAGACCGGCGCCATCAGGCTGCTTCGCCGCCGCAGTGACGGCACCCAGGTCACCGAAAAGCTGCTCGACTACGATCCGGCCAACCGTCGCATGGCCTACACCTACGTGGACGGCGTCGTGAGAGCCGCCGACTATTACTCAGAATTAGTGGTGAAGGATGCCGGTAACGGCCGGTCGGTCGTGGAGTGGCGCGGCCGCTTCAAGCGGCTGGCCTACTGGACCGACGATCCGCCCGCGGGTCAGGATGACAAGGCGGCGCTCGATTTCCTCAATGGCGCCTATAAGACCGGACTCGAGAATCTCAAGAATACGCTCGAAGCGAAGGCCCGCTAGTACCACCGTGCACTAGAAGGGGAGCTGGGCGGTCGGGGCTGCGTCGCGGAGCACGCGCCGAAAATCTGCCTGGATGCGCTTCAACGCGGCTTGGTCGTCGCCTTCGAAGCGCAGAACCACCACCGGGGTGGTGTTCGAAGAGCGCGCCAGGCCGAAACCGTCCGCGTATTCCACCCGCAGCCCGTCGATGGTGATCACCTCGCGCGCATCCGGAAAACGCGCGGTCTTCTGCAACTTCTCGATGAGCGCGTAGTTCTCGCCTTCCTTGAGCTTGATCTGCAGCTCCGGCGTGTTGACCGAGTCGGGCAGCTCGTCGAGCGTCGCGCCGATGTCGGGCACGCCGCTCAGGAACTCGAGCAGGCGCGCGCCGGCGTAGAGGCCGTCGTCGAAGCCGTACCAGCGTTCCTTGAAGAAAATGTGGCCGCTCATTTCACCAGCGAGCAGCGCGCCGGTCTCCTTCATCTTCGCCTTGATCAGCGAGTGGCCGGTCTTCCACATGGTCGGCCTGCCGCCGTGCTTGCGGATCCAGGGCGCGAGATTGCGGGTGCATTTCACGTCGAACAGGATCTCGGCACCGGCGTTGCGTTTGAGCACGTCCGCGGCGAACAGCATCAACTGGCGATCCGGGAAGATCACCTTGCCTGCTTTGGTGACCACGCCAAGACGATCGCCGTCGCCGTCGAAAGCCAGACCGATCTCGGCGTTTCCTTTTTTCAGTGCCGCGATCAGGTCTTTCAGATTCTCCGGTTGCGAGGGATCGGGATGATGGTTGGGGAAGGTGCCATCCACTTCGCAGAAAAGCTCTTCGACCTCGCAACCGAGTTTGCGGTACAGCGACGGCGCGAAGGCGCCGGGTATGCCGTTGCCGCAATCCACCGCGATGCGCATCTTGCGTTTCAGCTTGATATCGCCGGTCACACGCTCGAGATAGGCATTGCCGACGTCCTGGCTGCGAATGCTTCCGGCGCCGCGCTTCAGATCTCCGGTCTCGAGGCGGCGGCGCAGTCTCTGGATATCGTCGCCGGAAAGCGTTTCGCCGGCGAGCATCATTTTCAAACCATTGTAGTCCGGCGGGTTGTGGCTGCCGGTCACCATGACGCCGCTACCCGTGCCGAGGTGGTGCGCCGAGAAGTAGAGGATCGGAGTGGTGACGCGGCCGAT
>JBGQGT010000211.1:0-4615 GCA_041497595.1 Gammaproteobacteria bacterium | reverse complement strand
GCCGCGTGCGCAGGTGGCGGCGAAACAGCGCGTCCTCGAGGAAAATCTGGCCCGCATCGGCAAGGTGACGGCCGAGACCATGCTTTCCCCGATTCATGGTCCGACCTGGGAGTACCGCTATCGCGCGCGCTTCTCGGCGCGCTACGTCGCCAGGAAAGGCACGCTGGTCGGCTTTCGCGAACGTCACAGCAGTTTCGTGGCCGACATGCAGACTTGCGAGGTCGTGCCGGCTCGCATCTCCGCGCTGCTGGTGCCGCTGCGGCAGTTGATCGCCTCGCTGTCCATCCGCGAGCGTCTGCCGCAGGTGGAGCTTGCCATCGGCGATGCGGTTGATGTTCTGGTGCTGCGCGTGCTGGAGCCGCCTGACGCCTCCGATCAGGACAAGCTCAGGCAGTTCGCCGTACAGCATCGGGTGCAGCTTTTCCTGCAGCCCAAGGGCCCGGATTCAATCTATCCGTTCTTTCCGCTGGATGCGCCGCCGTTGCAGTACCGGATTCCCGATTTCGATCTGACTTTTCCGTTCAATCCCACCGATTTCACCCAGGTGAATCACGAGATCAACCGGGCGCTGGTGCGGCGGGCGATCACGCTGCTGGACCCGCGGCCGGATGATCGCATAGGCGACTTTTTCTGCGGCCTGGGCAATTTTTCGCTGGCGATCGCCAGGTCCGGCGCACAGGTTACCGGTATCGAGAGCAATCCCGGACTGCTGCGGCGCGCCGGGGAGAACGCGGTGCGCAATGGCCTGGAAGCAAGGTGCCGGTTTGTCGAGCGCGACCTGTTTACCATCACCGGAGACGACTGGAGCGGGCTCGCGCCATTTGACCGGGTGCTGATCGATCCGCCGCGCGACGGGGCCATCGAGTTGGTAAAGGCGATTGGTGAATTGCCGCCCGCGCGCATCGTCTACGTATCCTGCAATCCGGCCACGCTGGCGCGCGACGCGGCGGTACTGGTGCATTCACACGGCTATCGGCTGGTGGCGGCGGGCGTGGTGAACATGTTCCCGCATACCTCGCACGTGGAATCGGTTGCCTTGTTCGAGATGGTTTGAGCAGGAAATCGGAATGAAAAAGGGCAACCCCTCGGGTTGCCCTTTCCTTGAGGCGCGGCAAAACTAATCGCTTTCGCCGGAGAATGCCATGAGCAGTTGCAGCAGGTTGGCGAATATGTTGAACAGGCTCATGTACACGCCCGTCGCCGCCATGATGTAGTTGGTCTCGCCGCCATTGACGATGCGGCTGACGTCGTGCAACAGGAACAGCGAGAACACCACGACCACCAGCGCCGACAGCGCCAGGGCCAGCGCCGGAATCTGGAAGAACATGTTGGCGATCATGGCGAGCAGCAGCACGATCATGCCCACGAACAGGAATTTGCCCATGAAGCTGAAATCCTTCTTCGTGGTGGTGGCAATCACGCTCATCGTCAGCAGAATGCCGCCGGTGCCTGCGGCGGCCATGCCGATCAGTTGCGGGCCGTTCCTGAACGACAACGCGATGTTGAGCAGGGGTCCCAGCCACCAGCCGAGGATGAAGGTCATCCCGAGCAGCAGAACCACGCCGAGGCCGCTGTTGCGATTGGCGGCAATGGCAAATTGCAAGCCGATGACACCCGCGATCATTACCACCGACATCATGATCGGGTGTTGCATTATGATGCCGCCGGTAGCCATGCCGACCAGCGCTCCGATCACGGTTGGAACCATGGTCAGTGCAAGCAACATGTAGGTATTGCGCAAGACCTTGTTTTGGGCTTCCGCCAGCTGCCCGGCCTGTGCGCCGTATTGGATTTGGGGTTGCATATTGTTACAGCCTCCTGGTTGAAGGAACTCAGGGCATAAGACTACGCAATCGGGCTTAAAGTTTCAATGGTTTGAGTGTGACAAGGCGCAACGCGTGCGAGTATCATTTGGCGCCTTCGGAGGGTTGACAAGACCCCCGCTCCCGCGGGCTTCTTGCGGCGCAGACCAACCATCAGGTTACGTCGAAGCTAAAACCGGCCGAGTTGTTGCAGCGGAGGGTTGGCAGAGCGGTTGAATGCGGCGGTCTTGAAAACCGTTGTAGGGAAACCTACCGGGGGTTCGAATCCCTCACCCTCCGCCAAATTTCAAAAGGGACCCGACGGGCCCCTTTCGAAATTGAGGCAGGATTGAGGGTGAGACCCCTCTGGTTCGACCAGCGAGCACTGCTCGCGCAGGACGCCGACGCGCCTGAGCGCGTTGGCGGTCCCGAAGCGCATGCGCTTCGGGACGAGGCTTTCGCGGAGGCAACGCGAAAGCTGAGCAATCCCTCACCCTCCGCCACAAACAAAAAGGCCCCGCGCTCGGCGGGGCCGTTTGCATTCCGGTACCGGATTGGTTACAGCAGTGTCTTCGCAAAGTTCATCGCCGCCGGCATGTCGGGAAGCTGGGTCACTTCCGGCACAACCTGGATATAGCGCACCACGTTATTCTTGTCGGTGACGATCACAGCGCGCGCCAGCAGGTGCAGCGGTTCGATCATCAAGCCGTTGTTCATCCCGAATTCCCCGGTCTTGTAATCCGAGTAGAACGTGACGTTCTTGATCTTCGCTTCCTTGGCAAAACGCTGTTGCGCGAACGGCAGGTCCATGCTCACGGTCACCATTTCGACCTGGTCGGCGAGCTTGCGGTCCTTCTCGCTGAGCAGGTGGGTCTGGGCCTCGCAAGTCGGCGTGTCGACCGAAGGCACGACGCTGATGATGCGCACCTTGCCGCTTCCATCGGCCATGTTGACCGGCGCCAGGTTGCCGCCGGTAACCACTGCGGAAGGCATGGGTTCGCCCACCTTGAGCGCCTGGCCGCGCAACGGCAGCGGGTTGCCCTTCATCAGGACGCTGTTGCCGTCGCCGGGACTGCCGCTTTCCTTGTTTACCTTGATGCCCTGGACTTCCTCGCCGGCAGCGGATGCAACGCCCGCGGCCAGTCCCAACAGGCTCGCTAGCGCGAGCGATGCGACAAATGCATTCTTCATTGCAGTTCCCTCCAAAATTGTTATTGCTCCTCTTGTTGATCTTTAGGCGCAACCTTCCAATTCTGCTGCTCAGCAGCGCATGGCCCCAGACGGAAACGCTGATTTCACGCTCATGATAATCATGATCCGGGACAGTCGCGAGGATCCGCGTGCGGCCCGATCACCGGTTCCGCCGAGTGGCTGCGGAGCCGGCACGGACGCCGGTCATCAGTGGGCGGCGAGGGTCGCCGTCTGCAGCCGCCGGCGACATGCTCGCCAGACTTTTCCCGGGGCCAGGCGTGGACATGTCTTGCCCGCCACCGCGTTCGGTCTCGATAATGCAATATGGACGGGACATCCCGAATTGGTACGGGAAGCCGTCCGGAAGCCTCGCGGGGATGGCGATGCGCCGTCTCCGGCCGCTCGATGTTTGTCGTAAGCTATGAATTCTAAATCAGAAACCGGAACACACTTGGGCTTCTCCAGAGGCGCTTCAACGTCGAACTGCAACGACACATGTCGGAATCACGACGCGGCCGACTGACGGTTGCCGACCACGACCGCGGGAGCGCGGGGCTGACCTACGTGTACCCGGTGGTGTCGCGGCGTGCGGGCGGCGTTTCCGTGGGCATCAACCTCAACGTGAATAATGCCTGCAACTGGCGTTGTATCTACTGTCAGGTTCCGGGCCTCACCCGTGGCGCGCCGCCGCCGGTGGATCTCGGCAAGCTCGAGCGGGAACTCTCCGGATTTCTGCAAGACGTGTTGCACGGCGATTTCCTTGCCGCGCGCGTGCCGGTCGAAGCGCGGCGCCTGAACGATATTGCACTATCCGGGAACGGGGAGCCGACCAGTGCCAGGGAATTCGAGAGCGTGGTGGACCTGATCGGGGAGGTGCGGCGACAAACCGGGGTGCCGGCAGAGGTCAAGACGGTGCTGATCACCAATGGCAGTCTGATGCAGCGCGCCGGCGTTCAGGCGGGAGTCAGGAAGCTGGCGGCGCTCAGCGGGGAAGTGTGGTTCAAGGTGGATCGTGCCACCAGATCGGGCTTGCGCAAGGTCAACAATACCCGCACGGATGTCGCCAGGATGCGCGCAAACCTGGAGATTGCGGCGCGCCTGTGCCCGACCTGGATACAGACCTGCGTGTTTGCGATCGACGGAGCGCCACCCGAAGAGGCTGAGCAGCAGGCCTACCTCGACTTCCTGCGCGAGCGTGTTGCCGAACGATTGCCGCTGCAGGGCGTGCTGCTGTACGGCCTGGCGCGGCAGTCGTTTCAGCCGGAAGCCAAGCGCCTGAGCGCACTGCCGTTTGCGTGGCTGGACGCCTTTGCGGAAAGAATCCGCCCGCTGGGCCTCGAGGTCAAGGTCACACCCTAGTGTCCTGTTCCGCTGATTCGTGGGACAACTTGCGAATTTCGGAAGGCAGACCTCATATCCGTTCGGCAACAATCCGTCATCGATCGGAAAACCCGCGAAATCGGTGTCAGGCAAGGCGCGAATCCTTGACAGTGGCGGGGGCCGGTGGAACGTTGAGCAGGGGCCCCGCTTGCGGGGATGCGACCGTGCAACCGGCCAATAGCGTGTCGACCACCGGCCTTACGCGTGTCTCCGCGGTCAGATCCCCAGAGGGGCCCCTCTTC
>JBGQGT010000210.1:0-4646 GCA_041497595.1 Gammaproteobacteria bacterium | reverse complement strand
TTCAGGTTGTCTTCCGCGCCGCCTGTCGCTTGTGCTGAGGCGGTGCTTGCCGATACGAGGGCGAGAACCAGCGCTCCAACCAGTGCTCTCATCGCGTTTCTCCTTCGTGTCTGCCTAGCGTGAATTGAACTTCCCAAATGAAGCGTATTAAAGCACCAAGGTTTCGGTTTCGCTACTACGCGCCTGATCTTGTTGGGTTGCAGGGCCACTGGGTGCCTGCCCAGCGTCGCCCAAGCGGCGTTACTTGCGCCAATCAATGGAAATAGGCTGCGTGACGCTCTGCGTCAGCAGGTTTGCGGCTAACAAATGGACGAAGATGGCTTACCTCGTCACGCGGTTACGACATTCAGGACATTCACGATTTTGGCTCCGGCGTAACGTTGATCTGGCTCCGCCAGCTAAACGTGAGCCTACGCCGCAACAAGCCCACAACGTGGGCGTGTTGTCACGACATTCACGGCCGTAAGGCATTACCGCTCCTGCGGCAATTCGCTTTCGTGCCAGCGGCGCAAAGATACTCTGGCGAGCGCCGTGACGAGCAGGAACAGCGCAATGCCGGTGAGGGTGATCAGGATCAGTGCCGCGAACAGGCGGGGAATGTTGAGCTGCAACCCCGCCATCAGGATCTGGTAGGCGAGCCCGGACTGCGTGCCGCCGGTACCGGCGACGAACTCCGCGACCACCGCGCCGATCAGCGCCAGCGCGGCGGCTACCCGCAGCCCGGCAAAGAAGTAGGGTGCCGCACTGGGAATGCGCAGCCGCATCAACGTCTGCATTCGCGAAGCACCGTACATGCGGAACAGGTCGAGCAGTGCCGGGTCCACGCTGCGCATGCCGATGGTCGTATTGGCAATCACCGGAAAAATCGACGCCACGGTGGCGCAGATCACCAGCGCCGTGCGAGGTTCGTCCACCCAGATGATGATCAGCGGCGCGATCGCGACCAACGGCGTGACCTGCAGGATCACCGCATAGGGCAACAGGCTCGCCTCGATCAGCCGGCTCTGCACGAACAGGATCGAAAGCGACACACCCAGCACGACGGCAAGTGCCAGCGCTGCGCCGGTGACCTGCAGCGTGACCAGCAGCGAACCGGACAACAATCCCCAGTCTTGCGCCAGCGTCTTCATCACCAGGAAGGGGGAAGGCACGATGTAAGGTGGCACTTCGTTGATCACCACCAGGGCATGCCAGACCAGGACGAACGCAAGGCCGACCGCGATCGGTGCGCCGACCTGCAGCCACTTCCTGTCGCTCATGCGGGCATCTCGTGCATGGCGGCGGCCAGCATGCCGGAAAGCACGGCGCTCAGGCGCGCGAATTTCTCGGTGGTGCGGAAGGCGTCGCGGCGCGGCTGTGACTCGTCGATTGCAACTTCCTCGAAAATCCGGCCCGGGCGGGCGGACATCACCAGCACCCGCGACGACAGGAATACTGCTTCGTAAATGCTGTGGGTGACGAACAGTACGGTGAGCTTCTCGCGGGCGCACAGTTCGGACAGGTCCCGGTCGAGGCGGTTGCGGGTGATTTCGTCGAGCGCGCCGAATGGTTCGTCCATCAGCAACAGCCGCGGGCCGGTCACCAGCGCCCGGGCGATCGAGGCACGCATCTGCATGCCGCCGGAAAGTTCGCGCGGATAGAAGCGCGCGAAATCGTTCAGGCCCACCAGTTCCAGCGCGTGGCGTACCTTGTCTTCTGCCCGGGCCCGCTCCACGCCGGAGAGGTCGAGCGGCAGGCGGACATTGCGCTCCACGCTCGCCCAGGGCATCAGCGTCGGGTTCTGGAATACGAAAGCCAGTCCGGCCGACTGGGCCTCGGGGGAGAGTCCGATGCGGCCCGCGCTTGGCTGCACCAGCCCGGCGATCAATCTCAACAACGTGCTCTTGCCGCAGCCGGAAGGGCCGACCAAGGTGACGATTTCGCCTTCGCGCACGACCAGGTCGATCGGATCGAGGGCGCGTATGCCGTTGGCGAAAACTTTCTCCGCGGCGCGCACTTCGACGGCGATGGTTTGGGCGCTCATTGCCTGCGTCCCGCGCGGGAAGAGAAGGGGCTGACGGCTTTTACGTAAAGCCGGATACTCAGGCAGTCTGCATGCCGCGCTTGATTGTCGTGCCGCCCACGCCCAGGGCCGCGAACAACGCCAGTACCTGGAACAGGCCGATGCCGATGAACACCCACGAGGGATGCTGCCAATCCATCAGCAGGCCGAACAGCGTCGGCGCGATCGACAGCCCGATATCCAGCCCCGAGTACACCACGCCGTAAACCCGGCCGGTGGCGTTCTTCGGCGCGGCTGCGCGCACCAACAGATCCCGGGAAGGGCCGACAATACCGGAACCGAAGCCGATCAATCCCAGCAGCACGATAACGCTGGCGGCGGGCGCAATGCCGGTTGCCACCAGCACCGCGATCGCGCCTGACGCCGCGAAGCCCGCCGCGACGATCTTGTCGTGATGCGCGGTTTTGGACGCCAGAAAGCCGCCGACCACGATGCCGCCGGCGCTTGCCAGCATGTACGCGGTGATGCACGCGGTGGCGAGCGCAAAGGGAATCTCGTAAATGTCGCGCAGCGCCGCCGGCGCGAAGCTCTGGATTCCTCCGAACGAAAACGCCGAAATCAGGAAAAAGGCAAAGCACATCCACACCGGAGCCGACATGAAGCCGAGAACGTTGCCGCCGGCGCCTCTGGAAAGTCTCGCCACGGCATGCTGCACCTCGCGCGGATCGAGCAGATCGCGGAAGACGGCCAGCGCCGCCAGCACCGTGAATGCCAGCACAGCGGCGGCCAGCAGCGCCACCCGCCAGCCGGAGATCGTTGCAATGCCGGCCAGAAACACCGGCGCCAACGCCCAGCCGAGCGTTCCCGCCAGTCCGTGCGCGCTGAACGCATGTCCAAGCCGCGGCACGCTCACCCGTCTGTTGAGCAGCGTGAAGTCGGCGGGATGAAACACGCTGTTGCCCAGGCCGGCAACGCCGGCAAACAGCATCAACATCGGATAGTTCTGGCTGGCCGCCAGTCCGAGCGCGGCAAAGCCGAGCAGGGCAATGCCGCCCAACAGCACCGGCAGCGCACCGAAGCGGTCAACCACGAAACCGGCGAGCGCCTGGCCCATGCCCGATACGATGAAGAACACGGTCATGAGCAGCCCCAGTTCGGCGTAGCTCAGCACGAAGGCATCCTTGAGCCACGGAAACAGGGACGCAAGCGCGAGGTGGAAGAAGTGCGAAGTGCCGTGGGCGAGGCCGACCAGTCCGATCACCTGGGCGTCGCGGCGAAAAGATTCAGCGGTTGCGGCAGTCATAATCGCGGACAGATGAAATAAGCACGCACCATAGCGTAACCATGTTCCCGAGGCAAACGCCCGGGGAGCCTGGCCGCAGAACGGTTAAAATCACGGGACAATCCAGAGAACGAGCGCACGGCATGAGTGCGCCGCATGAACGGAGGAGACCATGACTAATGCTGTGCTGACGCCGAAGCAGGCCGCGTTCCGCGACGAATATAAGCGCAACATCGCTTCCTGGTACAACGGCTGGGGGCACCTGCTGTCCATCTACGTACCCGGCGTCGCCGTGATCTGGTACTGCGCATCGCAGGTCGAGAACCCGACGATCTGGGAGTTGCTGTTCGTGATCCCGGTTCTGGTGTTCTACAACTTCAACGAATGGTGGCTGCACAGGAACGCGATGCACCGGCCGATAAAGGGCCTCGGCGGCATCCTCATGCCGGTCTACCATCGCCACACCCACCAGCACCATCAGTATTTCACCGCGCAGGTGATGACCTACGACACCAACCGCGAATGGCGCATCGTGCTGTTCCCCCCGTACGCGCTGCTGGTGTTCATGCTGCTGACGCTGCCGGCGGCAGTCGTCCTCGGCTACCTGTGGTCGGCGAATGCGGGTTACATCCTGATGATGCTTACGCCGATCTACTACCTGAACTACTAGACCTTCCATCTGTGCTGCCACGTGCACGACAACTGGATCGTGCGCAACTGCCCGCTGGTGAACACCATCCGCCGGCACCACGCCGCGCATCACAGCCAGCCGATCATGATGGAGCGCAACATGAACCTGACCTACCCGGTTGCCGACTGGTACATGGGCACCAGCGATCTCGACCGCGGGCTGTTCGGCCATTTGTTCAATGGTTACAGCACCAGGTATGTGAAGAAGGAGTTTCTCGACGACCAGGGCGCCGAACTCAATGTCAGCGCCAAGACGTCGTGAACCGGCCAGGAAACCAGGACCCGGGACTCGGTGAAACCCAGCCGGCCGATGGCCGGCGACAAGAGCGATCACGCAACGTTTTCTTTTCAAAACCCCCTTGAGGGGTACGCAGAGGCAAAATAAGAGGACGCAAAGAAAGGCAACGGTACGCCATGGCACTACCGTAAGGAAATTTGATTCCCTCCCCTGCTTGCGGGGGACAAGGGAACACTCATATGCACCCGTAAGGGGTGTGAAGCGAAGCAGGGTTAGGGTGGGGGTGTATCCTGCAAATGCACGGCAAGCATGCCCCCATCCCAACCTTGTATCTTGTTTCCGTGCCGGAGTAGCTGCCGGCATACTTGGAGCGGTGACCGCGTTTCCCAACCAAGACCTCGAGTCCGTGGGGAAGATAACTGGCCCGCTCCGTT
>JBGQGT010000209.1:0-4662 GCA_041497595.1 Gammaproteobacteria bacterium | reverse complement strand
GTCTGTGCAACCAGAGGCACGCGGCTCCTGGATGTCGCTACCGGACCCGGTTATGTGGCCGCGGCGGCGGCGCTTGCTTCCGCGCGCAAACCCTGAGGCTCACACAGGTGCAACCATGAAAAACCTCGCACTGATCACCCTGGTGCTCGCCTTTTTTTGCTCGGCCCTGTCGTTCGCGGGCTATGTGGGGTTCCAACTGCTCGCAGGGAAAGTCCCCACGCCCGTACACGTGCAGGACCGGATCGCGGCCACGAACGATCTGGAGCAGCTTCGCACCGTTTCGCTCGACGCCATCCGCGACAACCACAGCCTGCTCGAAAGCACATGGAAGCTGACCCTGTCGATCCTGCTGTTCACCGCGGTCGAGTTCACGATAATCGCGATGCTGCTGGTTTTGGTCTTTCGCGAGATACGCAAGGCGGAAGTCGCAGACGCCGGGCGGACCCAAACGAGTTCCGGGAGCTGAAGGCATGAGGACGGAACCAGCCTGGGCCAGAAAAACCCGCTGGGCACTGCTGATCTTGGCGGCCGGCCTCACGCTCCTGCTGCTCGGGCTGGATCGCTACGCCGCGTTCGCCCATCGCCCGGGAGCCGACTCCAGGGCAGTGGTGATCTATACCACTGCGTGGTGCCCGTACTGCGTGAAGCTGCGCACCAGCCTCGCCGCCAGCGGCATTCCCTACGTGGAGCACGACGTCGAGAAATCCCTGCAGGGTCAGCTTGGCTTCTGGACGCTGCGCGGCCGCGGCGTCCCGGTTTCGGCGATCGGTCCGAAGGTCATCTACGGCTACGACGTGGCGCGCATCGTCTTTGCGCTTCAGGATCTAGGCTACACGTATATTCCTGTGTCCGATCAGAAGTCGGCCGACGAACCGGAAACGGGCGCGATCAGTTCTTCGGTCGGCGGTTCCGAGTAATCGCACGGCTGGCGATGAGGGTGCACCCCGCGATAGGCGTGATAAAGTCCGATTTGCCCGGTCCGGCTGCATAGCCCGGCAGGAACCAACAACAACGAAGCCGGTCTTCCTCCTTCGCGATTGTCCTTGGCATGACTGCCACCACTGCATCCGGTTTCCCCCCCGCGGTACTGCGCTGGATAGACCACAACATCCTCGCGCTCGGACGCGAGATGCGGCTTTCCTATATGCCGCCGCTGATGGTTTACGCCGCTGCGGGTATCTCCGGCCTTACCGGCATCGTCGGCACCTTCTACGTGAAGGAACAACTCGGATTGTCCGCCGAGTTCCTCGCCGCGCTCGGTTTCTGGATGATGCTGCCATGGGCGCTGAAGATGCCGCTCGGGCATCTGGTGGACCTGGTCTGGCGGTGGAAGAGCCTGCTGGTGTACCTCGGTGCGGGACTGATCACGCTCAGCGTCCTGATCATGATCGGTCTGCTGGGCCACACCGATGCGATGCGGGCGGTTGCCCCGGTCGAGACCTGGTTCATACTGGCTGCGCTGCTGGCGCCGATCGGTTACGTGCTGCAGGACGTTGTGGCCGACGCGATGACCGTCGAAGCGGTGCCGCGCTTCGATGACCACAGTCAGCCCATCGGCGCTGCCGGGCGCAAGACGATGCACACGACCATGCAGACGCTGGGGCGGGTCGCGATCATCGGCGGCAGTGTGGCCGTGTCCATCCTGAACATTTTCCTGCTGCGGGGCGTCGGCGCGCTGCCGGAAGCGCAGAAGGCCGCCGCGTATCTTTCCATCTACCAGCTTGCGCTGATCATCCCGCTGGTCTCGGTGCTGGGAGTCGCGCTCGCGTCGTGGCTGCGCCGGCGCGACCTGGCGCGGCTGGCCGCCGAAGGGCGCACGCGCGCGGAAAGCGAGGCGATCCTCGACAGACATTTCGACCCGCCGCCGGTGAACTGGTGGATACTGGGTGGCGGACTGGCGTTCGCGGTGGTTTCGCTGAGCGTCGGACTGGGCCAGATACCGGCCGCGCAGGAGATTGTATTTTGCGCGTCCATGGCCATCGTCATTTTCCTGATGTGGCGGCTGACGCGCGAGCTCGAGCCCGAGGCGCGCAATTTTCTGGTGGGAACCGCGATCGTGGTGTTCGCGTTCCGTGCCGTACCCGGTCCGGGGGCCGGCTCGACCTGGTGGGCGATCGACGCACTGGGCTTCGACCAGCAGTTCATGGCCACGCTGGGGTTGATCGCTTCGGCCCTGACGCTGTTCAGCCTGTTCATTTTCCGCCGCTTCATGGCCGAGCATTCGATCGCCTACATCGTCGGTGTGCTGACCATCATCGGAACGATACTCTCGCTGCCAAACATCGGAATGTATTACGGGCTTCATGAGTGGACGGCGGCACATACCAACGGTGTGGTCGATGCGCGTTTCATCGCGCTGATCGACACTGCGCTGGAGTCGCCGCTGGGACAGATTGCGATGATCCCGATGCTGGCCTGGATCGCCAACTCGGCGCCGGAAAAACTCAAGGCCACGTTCTTTGCGGTGATGGCCTCGTTCACCAACCTGGCGCTGTCGGCCGCGCAACTCGGCACCAAATACCTGAACAGGTTTTTCCCGGTAACTCGCGAATTGAAGGATTCCGTCACCGGCCAGGTCATCGCGCCTGCCGACTACAGCGAACTGGGCGCTCTGATGATCACGGCGACGGTGATCGGTATTGCGCTGCCGTTTCTGGCCATCCTGTTCTCGAGAATTACGCGTTTCCGCAATGCCTGACCGAACTTGCGCGCCGGCACGGCAAAGCCGTGTTTCACCGCTTCGAAGACGTTCCCGGCTGCGCCGGAATGGAGGAATGATGGAAGCCCATGTCACCGATATCGCCCGCATCATCCAGCTCGCTGTCGCGCCGGTGTTCCTGCTGACCGCGATCGGAACCATCCTGTCGGCATTGAACAACCGGCTCGCCCGCATCGTCGATCGCCGCCGCGTTCTCGAGGACAGGCTGCGCACGCCCCCGGGCGAGGAGGCCGCGCGGGTGCAGGAGGATGTCGAGGAGCTGAGACTGCTGGCTCAGCGCATCAGGCTGATCTATCACGCCATCATGCTCTCCGTTTTATGCGCCCTGTTTGTCTGCCTGCTGGTCGCGGGAGCGTTTCTCGGCGTCTTCATTGCCGCGGACATTGCCAAGCTGGTCGGAACGCTGTTCATCCTGGCGATGTTCGCCCTGATCGGATCCCTGGGGATGTTCCTCAGAGAGATATTCCTCGCCGTGAAGGGCGGACGCCACGAACTTACTTTGAAAGACGTCATCAAATGAAGCCGTGACTGGTGACTGGTGACTGGTGACTGGTGACTGGTGGCTAGTGCAAAAAAATAATTCAGTTCAACCCCATTGTTCTCTTCGCGTTGAAGGGTTGGATTTTGACTTTCTTGACGCTCTTGGCGCCTTGGCGGCAAAGTGCTGTTCCGATGACATCGAAGAATCCCTGGAAGGAACTGGGCAATCGCCTCGGAGCGGCAATCCACGGCCTGGAACTGATTTGCGGCGACCTGCTGGATGCGTCGGTAAAGTTTCCCCCGGTACGACTGGTGCACGTCGCGTTCGTGTTCGAATATGTGGATCCGGCGAAATAGTTACGCCAGGCACCGGCAAGGAATTCTACGTTGGCCGCTTTCGCAGAGTCGGGTCATAATCAGCGCAAGCCCGGCGCTCGGAGCCTGGCATTGAATTCATCGAAGAACCCGGACACGACGCTCGGATGACCGACAAAACATCCCGCAGCATTGACCTCGTGCCTGCCATCCCGGCAGACGCCCTGGCGGTCGCCGAAATGTCGCGCGACCTGATCGAGACCGGGCTCGGATGGTCCTGGAGCCGGCAACGGGTGGCGCGGGCAATCAGCGACCCGGAAACGCTGGTGCTGACCGCCCGCCATCGCGGCCGGGTGGTCGGGTTCGGCATCATGGAGTTTGGCGAAGAAAAGGCCCACGTATCGCTGCTCGCGGTGAAACCCGGATATCAGCGCGAAGGCATCGGCACACAGGTGTTCGGGTGGCTGAAGGAATCGGCACTGACCGCCGGCATCGCCATCGTCAAGCTGGAATTGCGCGCCACCAACGTGGCCGGGCAGCAGTTCTACCGTTCTCTCGGCTTCGAGGAAGCCGGATGGGCGGTCGGCTACTACCGCGGACGGGAAACCGCGCTGCGCATGGCGTTGCACCTGCGCCGCCAATCGGCCGGACGTTCGCATCAGGCGCTCTGAGGCGGCCAAGCTCATACGGAGTGCGGCTGACAATGCGAAATCTCGTCGAAAAATCTGCCCCAGGGACACTTTGATTGCAGAACCCGGACGAAGTCGCGGATGACGCCGTCGCGCCACACGGAAAATGCCCTGCGCGCCACCGGCTTGCCAATGGCGCAGTCCGCCCCGATCCGCAAAATCCCGCTCGGCCCTGCGGACGCGGCATTCACGCGCCGCGAAGACGGCGCGATCCTGATCCGCTCGCCGCATCCGCTGCCCGCTTATCCCGACAAGCTGACCTGGCACCTCGCGCACTGGGCAGCCGCGGCGCCGGAGCGGACTTTTATCGCCCAACGCGATGCCAATGGGGACTGGCGCACGCTGAGCTACGCGCAAACTTTGAGGCAGGTGCGCGCCATCGGACAGGCACTCATCGATCGCGGGCTGTCGGCGCAGCGACCGGTCGCGATCCTGTCCGGCAACGATCTGGAACACGCC
>JBGQGT010000208.1:0-4667 GCA_041497595.1 Gammaproteobacteria bacterium | reverse complement strand
GGAAACGAATTCCACCTGCACTTTTCTGCCGCCACCGACACCGACGCGTCCGTAGGCGTGGCGCTGTTCCAGCACCACACGCACGGTCTGTTGTTTGGCAGCAGGCTTGAGATAGAGATTGACGAAGCCGGCACCGGCGATTTCCGCCTTCTCCAGGTACGGCGATTGCGGGAGCGCCTTCACCAGCGCCTGCGCGATCTCGCGCGGGTTGCGCTTCATCAGCTTGGCGAGTTGCATCGCCACGCTGCAGGCATAGTCGCCATGCTGCGCGGACTTGGGGCGCTCCAAGATCACAGGCAGGTTGGCTGCGTCGGGCGCAACCTCGACGAGGGCGGAACGCAACAGCCCGGTGAAATGGGAGCGCAGATCCAGAGCGGGGGCGTTGCTCATTACGTGGGGCTTCGGGAAAAAGCGCGATTATACCGGCTCGGACACGGCGGACTTCTCACAACTCGAGCGGATCGACGTCGATCGACCAGCGCACCCGGCCCGACTTGTTCTGCGCGAGCGCCGGAAACCAGTTCGACAGGAAGCGCTGCAGGTCGCCGCGCGAGGAGGACTGCACGAGCAGGTGGGCGCGATGGTGCCCGGCAACCCGTGCGATCGCCGCCGGCACCGGATCGTACAACGTTACGCCCTTGTCGTGAGCCGCGGCGCTGCGAACTGCCTGAGCCAGAAAATCCATCACCGCACGCTCGCTGAGCGCTTCGGCGCGCAACAGCGCCTGATACACGAACGGCGGAAAGCCGCTGCGCTTGCGCTCCGCAAGTAGTTCGTCCGCGAAAGCCCGGTAGTCCTGGTGCAGCAGCGCCTGATACAACGGGTGCGCGGGGAACTGCGTTTGCACCAGCGCCTCGCCGGGCAGATCGGCGCGGCCGGCGCGGCCGGCCACCTGCATCAACTGCTGGAACAGCTTCTCCGCCGCACGGAAATCGGCAGAAAACAACGCGCTGTCCGGATTGACGATGGCAACCAGCGTCAGTTTCGGAAAATCGTGCCCCTTGGCCAGCATCTGGGTGCCCACCAGGACATCGACACGGTCGCCGTGAATGTCCTCGCGCATCGCCTGCCAGGACCGCTTGCGGCGGGTGCTGTCGCGGTCGATGCGCAGGATGCGCGCGTCGGGAAAAATTACGGCAAGCGCTTGTTCGAGACGCTGGGTACCCTGCCCCAGGCCCTTCAGATCCTGGTCGCCGCAGTCGGGACACGCCGGCGGCAAATGTTCCTCGTGTCCGCAGTAATGACATCGCAACCGCGCTGCGCGCAGATGCCATACCAGACGCGCCGCGCAACGGCCGCACTGCGCGGCCCAGCCGCAGGCGCCGCACACCAGCGCCGGCGCAAAGCCGCGGCGATTCAGGAATACCAGGCTCTGTTCGCCGCGCGCCAGGCGTTCGCGTATTGCCTGCAACAGCGGTCCCGACATGCCGTGGGTCTGGCCTGCTGCCCGGGTTTCGATCAGCCGTATTTGCGGCGGGCTGGCGGCGGGACGGGTGCTCAGGTGCAGATGGCCGAAGCGCCCGCTGCGGGCATTGTGGTAGCTCTCGAGCGCGGGCGTGGCGGAGCCCAGCACGATCGGCACGCGGCGCTGCCGCGCCATGAAAACGGCAAGATCGCGCGCCGAGTAACGCAGTCCCTCCTGTTGCTTGAAGGAAGCATCGTGCTCCTCGTCCACGATCACCAGCCCCAGTCGCGGTAGCGGCGTGAACACCGACAGCCGCGTCCCGAGCACGACCTGCGCGTCGCCCGCGAACGCCGCCAACCAACGTTCACAACGCTCACCGTCCGACAGGCCGCTATGCAGGCTGACCAGCCTTACTCCCGGGAAGCGCTGGAGAAACCGCGCCTCCAGTTGCGGGGTGAGATTGATCTCGGGAACCATCAACAGAGATTGCGAACCGTGCGCGACGGCAGCCTCGATCAGGCGGAAGTACACCTCGGTCTTGCCGCTGCCGGTGACGCCGTCAAGCAACCAGGGCGAGAATGTTCCGAAGGTCGCCGAAACCTTCTCGACCGCGTGGCGCTGCTCGCCGGTCAGTTCGGGACCCTGCTCAGACCGGGACACCGGGGCAGGCGGCACCGCAACCGTGGCGAGGCGTTTCTCGACCCATCCCGCTTCCACCCACTGCTGCAGCAACGCCGGTGCCCGGGCCGAAAGCGCTCGCGCCTGCGCCTGTCCAAGCGCCGCTGACGTGAACAACACTGCCAGCAGGCGACGCTTCACCGCCGCGGCGGGCGGAAAACCATCAGCGCGCAGCTCGCGCCCCGCAGGGGTGAGCGCGTACTCCCATTGGCGTTTCGGTCCGCTGTAGTCGACACGCCTGATGACCGACGGCAAGGCGGACAGCAAGGCCTGACCGAAAGGGTAATGGTAGTAATCGCTGCAGAACCGGGTCAGTGCCAGCAGATCCTGCGGCAAGGGATCGAGCGGCAGGATGCGCTCGATGCGGCGCAGGCGCGCATCGGCAATCTCGGAACGTTCGGCGAGTTCGACGACGACACCAACGTCTCTGCGCCTGCCGAACGGTACGACTACCAGTTGACCGGGAACCGGCGCGAGATCGCCCGTGCGGTAATCGAACAGCGACTCCAGTGGGACGTCGAGAGCAACCCTTGCAATGGCCATTGAGATCCGCGACGCACAGAACCAGGCAGAAGTTTACCGGCGGCCTCTCGCGTGCTGTCTGCGGTTACGCGCCTAAATCACTTGCGCGGAAAGGCTATTTTTTTCAAACCCGGGTCGGCTGTGGATAAATCTGTTGATTAAACCGGCAGCACGCCCTGTCTGAAATCCCGCTGAAACCCAGATCAGGCGCGGGATTCGCGCTGTCACCTTATAATTTACCATATCTTTCAGTAGCTTATAGAACAGGCTCGCGGAAAGCCTTACTGCGCCTGAGTCTTCGCAGGGGACCCCGCCGAATTGTGCATAAATACTGGGATTCGGCAGGGCACCCCGCGCAAACCTAGTGAAATTGCGGGCTTCCGGAGTGCACCGTTTCGACCAGCGCCGCAACGTGCTCCGGAGGCGTGAACTGGGACACCCCGTGGCCCAGATTGAACACGTGACCGTTGCCATAGCCGTATCCGGCAAGAATCTTCCCGGCTTCGCGGCGGATGACCTCCGGCGCAGACAGCAGCACCGCCGGATCAAGATTTCCCTGCAAAGCCACGCGGTCGCCGACCCGGGTCCGGGCCTTGCCGATGTCCGTCGTCCAGTCGAGACCCACCGCATCGGCACCGCAGTGTGCCAGGCTCTCCAGCCACTGCCCGCCGCCTTTGGTGAAGACGATACGCGGCACCCGCTGGCCGTCATGCTCGCGCCGCAGTTGTGCGAACACTTGCTCGATATAGCGCAGCGAGAATTCGTGAAAAGCCTCTCCGGAAAGCGCCCCGCCCCAGGTATCGAACACCATGACCGCCTGCGCACCCGACTCGATCTGCGCGTTCAGGTAGGCCGCGACTGCGCGCGCGTTGACCTCGAGCACGTGATGCAGCAGTTCCGGGCGCTGGTAGAGCATGCGCTTGGTTTCATGAAAATCCGACCCGCTGCGTCCCTCGATCATGTAGCAAGCCAGCGTGAACGGACTGCCGGAGAAGCCGATCAGCGGGACTTCACCGGCGAGCGCCCTGCGGATTTGAGAAACGGCATCGAGCACATAGCGCAAGTGCGCATCGGGGTCGGGAGCCATGAGATTGCGGATTTCCCATTCCTCGCGCAGCGGGCGCTCGAAACGCGGCCCCTCGCCTTCGGCGAAGTACAGGCCAAGGCCCATCGCGTCGGGAATGGTAAGAATGTCGGAAAACAGGATCGCGGCATCGAGTGGAAATCGCGCCAGCGGCTGCAGCGTTACTTCGGTGGCAAGGTCCGGGTTCTTGCACAGATCGAGGAAACTGCCTGCACGCGCCCTGGTCTGGTTGTACTCGGGAAGATAACGGCCGGCCTGGCGCATGATCCAGATCGGCGTATACGGCGTCGGCTCGCGCAGCAACGCGCGGATGAACGTATCGTTCTTTAGCTTGGACATCCACCTCACCCTGTCCCTCTCCCCCGCAAGCGGCGGAGAGGGTGATGAAACTGCATCAGTCAAGTTATCGGCACCAACATACTCGGCTCCCTTTCCATTTGGTGGCGAGGGCGGGGGGTGAGGTAGGTCTTTCAGCGCGGCAGATCCGAAGAACCCATCAGGAATTCATCTACGGCGCGGGCGCACTGGCGGCCTTCGCGAATCGCCCAGACGATGAGCGACTGTCCGCGGCGAACGTCACCGGCGGCGAATACTTTCGGCACGCTGGTCGCGTAGCAACCCGCGCCATCGGTCGTCGCTCCGGCGTTGCCGCGCGAATCCTTCGCTATGCCGAATGCGTCGAGCATCGAGCCATACGGCCCGACGAAGCCCATCGCGAGCAGCACGAGATCGGCCGGCAGCTCGAACTGCGAGCCCGGCACCTCGACCATCTTGCCGTCCTTCCATTCGACGCGTACCGCCTTCAGCTTCTTGACCTTGCCGTTCTCGCCGATGAACTCCTTGGTGGCAACCGCCCAGTCACGTGCCACGCCTTCCTCGTGCGACGAGGAGGTGCGTAGCCGCACCGGCCAGTACGGCCATACAAGGTTGTGCTCGGGATCAGGCGGCATCGGCAGCAGTTCGAACTGCGTGATCGAT
>JBGQGT010000207.1:0-4694 GCA_041497595.1 Gammaproteobacteria bacterium | reverse complement strand
TGAACCAGCTGCGGCTCAAGGCCGCGGTGGGCAAGCTCGCCGAGGCCGACCTCTCCGACATCAACGCACTGCTCAAGGACGGCGCAAGGTGAGCGACGAGGCGGGGCATGCGCAACGCCGATTCCGCGTCTGAAGAAACGCGGCGGTCTGCCAAGAAAGCATTGCGCGCAAGCGTGATCGCACGGCGCGATGCGCTGGACGCAGAAACGCGGCGCCGCGACTCGCAAGCCATCACTGCCAAACTGCTCACGCTGCCGGAGTATCGCGCATCCGGAGTGGTTTGCGCCTACGCATCGTTCGGCAGCGAGTTCGATAGCGCTGCTTTCTGTTCCGATGTCGTGGCTTCCGGCAAGCGGCTGTTGCTGCCGCGGATCAACCGCGCGGCGCGCATGCTCGAGTTGCGCGAAGTCAAAAACCTGGGCGGCGACCTTGTCGCCGGCGTCTGGGGAATCCGCGAGCCGGCGGAACGCTGTCCCGTCGTGCCACGGTCTGCGGTCGAGTTCCTGCTGGTGCCCGGGGTCGCATTCACCGCGACCGGCGAACGCCTGGGGTATGGCGGCGGATTCTACGATCGTCTGCTGTCGGGACTGAATGCGAAGACTCCGCGGGTTGTCGCGGCATTTTCATTGCAGGTCGTCGATTCAATTCCCACCGGGCCCAACGATCAACGCGTCCATCTGATCGTGACTGAAAATCGGCCGGCCGATGGCCGGCTGGATGAGCGTTGACGCAGAGGGCGCAGAGAAAAACTGAAAGGCAAGGGAAAAGGTTGAAGGTAAAAGAGGAAAGTAACAGCGAACCAATGGTTATTGAATTCACTTTTAACTTTCACCTTTGAGCTTTCACCTTCGGTTTACGCGGCACTCGGCACTTAGCACCGGTTACTCTTTCCATTTCAGCATTTCCATCGTCCGTTCAGTTGCGCCGCGATGCGTTTGCGTGAAGCGCCTGCCCGCCTCTGCCATCGCTTCCCGCCGGCCGGGATCGCGAAACAATGAAGCGACGGCCTCGGCCAACGCCGGCGCGTCCGCAACCCGGAGCGCCGCGCCGGCCTCGATTGCGCCTTCGGTCGCCTCCTCGAAGTTGAAAGTGTGCGGTCCGACGATGACGGGGCGGCCGACCGCGCAGGCCTCCAGCAGGTTCTGGCCGCCGAGTGGCAGGAGGCTGCCGCCGACGAAAGCCACGTCGCTCGCGCAGTAATAGGCAAACATTTCCCCCATCGAATCGCCGAGCACCACACGAATATCCGCCCCGACCGGCCGGCCTTCACTGCGGCGCACGAAGGCGTGGCCGCGCTGCCTGAGCAGGGCGCCGACTTCGTCGAAACGCTGCGGATGCCGCGGCACGACGACGACGAGCAGTTCCGCCATGTCCAAGCCGGCGAGCGCGTCGAGGATCAACACCTCTTCTCCTTCGCGGGTGCTGGCCGCGAGAAACACCTTGCGGCTGCCGAACAGCTCGAGAAGCCGCGTTCCCAGTGCCAGCATTTCCGGCGGCGCCGTGCGATCGAATTTAATGTTGCCGGTGACCTTGACCGCTCCGGCGCCAAGTTCGGCGAGCCGCGCGGCATCGCGTTCGGTCTGCGCGCCGATCCCGGCAAGCTTGCGCAGCGCGGCTCCGGCCAGGCTGCGAAAACGTGCGTAGCCGCGCGCGGATTTCTCCGACATCCTGGCGTTGACCAGGTAAACCGGGATGCTGCGACGATGGCAGTGCTCGATGAGGTTCGGCCAGATCTCGGTTTCCATCACGATGCCGACTTGCGGCCGGAAACGGCGCAGGAAGCGCTTCACTGCGAACGGAAAATCGTATGGCAGATAACAACGGCTGACACCGTCGCCGAACAACTCGAGGCCGGTCTGGCGGCCGGTCGGCGTGGTGTGCGTGAGCAGGATGCGGTGCGCGGGGTGGCGCTGACGCAGCGCCTTGATCAGGGGTTCCGCGGCCCGGGTCTCGCCGACGGAAACCGCGTGCACCCAGATCAGCGGAGTGCCCGCGTGCTCATCGGAGAAGCCAAAACGCTCGGCAACGTGTTCCAGATAAGCCGGCTGCCGCCGTGCGCGGAGCCACAAGTGCAGCAACGCCCAGGGCAGCAGCAGAAACAGCGCGAACGTATAGAGCGGCCGCATCAGATCGAGATCCCGGTGACCTCGCCGATCGCCGCCGCCACCTCGGCGACCGTCGGTGGGGCGCCGATGTGGCCGCGATGGGCGGTCGGGCCGGGGCCCACGGGGCAGGCATCGACCGGATTCGAGTCGCAGAAAATGCCGACCACCGGACGCGACAGCGCCGCCGCAAGATGCATCAATCCGGTATCGACACCCACAACGAATTCGGCTCCCGCTATCAGGGCCGACATGTCATCGAGCGCAAGCCGCGGCGGGACGATTGCAGCGGAGTTTGCCGCCGCGATCCTGTCGCTGCGTGCGCGCTCCTCAGCGCTGCCCCACGGCAGAATGCAGGCGTAACCTGTTCTTTCGAGGCGGCGGACCAGTTCAGTCCAGTTTGACTCTTGCCAGAGTTTTGCCGCGCGCGCGGTGGCATGGAACGCGAGGCAGTAACGTCCGGAAGCGATTTGAGGTGGCGGCACGCGCGGCGCGATTCCATAGTCGATCTCCGGCGCAACCGCATAGCCGATAGCCTGAGCCGCCACGGATCGATAGCGAAAGATCTTGTGCGCCTCCGGCGGAAACTCGACGGTTGCGTCATAAAGCCTCGAAGCGAGCGGCTCGCGCGCCGTGCCACGTCCGAATCCGTGTATCGGCCCGCGTGCCAGCTTTGCGACGAGCGCGCTCTTCAGCAATCCCTGAGTGTCGACGATCGCATCGTATTCATGGGCGCGCAACGCCCTTCGAAAAGCACCGAACTCGCGCCAGGTCGCCGCGGAGAGCGGCGAACGTCGCCACCGGCGCCACGCGATCGGAATCACGCGGTCAACCGCCGGGTGCATCGCAACCAGCGGGGTGTATTGCTCCTCGACCACCCAATCAATGGTCGCGTCGGGGCGATGGCGGCGAATGTCGGAGGCAACCGGAAGGTTGTGGATGACGTCGCCGAGCGAGGACATCTTGACCAGCAGGATTCTCCGCGGGCGCTGGCCGCTGCTCATTGGGTCACGGATTGGAACGGTTGTTCATGCCGTCACGATCGCTTGTAGTCGTCCTCGAAGCGCACGATATCGTCTTCCCCGAGGTAGCTTCCGGACTGCACCTCGATAATATGCAGCGGCACCTTGCCCACGTTCTCCAGACGATGCCTGGTGCCGAGCGGGATGTAAGTCGATTCGTTCTCGGAAAGCAGCAGCGTTTCTTCGCCGCGCACCACTTTCGCGGTTCCCGAGACCACCACCCAGTGCTCGGCGCGATGATGGTGCATCTGCAGCGATAGTTTCGATCCGGGCTTGACCATGATGCGCTTGACCTGGAAGCGCTCGCCGTCATCGAGGCCTTCGTAATAGCCCCACGGCCGATAAACGCGCTTGTGCACCAAGTATTCGTCGCGCTGCCTGGATTTCAGTGATTCGACGACTTTTTTCACGTCCTGGGAGCAGTCCTTGTGGGTGACCAGCACCGCGTCGGCGGTCTCGACGATGATCAGGTTCTCGACGCCTACAGCCGCCACCAGCCGGTCCTCCGCCCGCACGTAGCAGTTGCGCACATTGTCTGTGTGCACATCGCCGAGCGTGACGTTGCCCGCCGCGTCCGGCGATCCTGCCTGCCACAGCGCGGTCCAGGAGCCGATGTCGCTCCAGCCAATGTCGGCCTCTACGACGGCGGCGTCTTTGGTGTTCTCCATCACCGCGTAATCGATCGATTCCGCAGGCGAGGCGAGAAAAGCGGTCTCGTCCAGGCGGATGAAGTCGAGGTCGCGGGTGCTCTTTCGCCAGGCCTGCTCCGCGGCTTTCTGGATGTCGGGGCGGTACTTGCCGAGCTCCTCGAGGTAGCGCGACGCCTTGAAAACGAACACGCCGCTGTTCCAGTAGAAGCGGCCCGAGGCGATGAATTCGCGCGCATGCGTTTCGTCCGGTTTTTCGACGAACCGCGCAACCCGGTAGGAGTGGTTCGTGCCGAGAATGATTTCGCCGCGCTCGATGTAGCCATAGCCGGTTTCCGGTTCGCGGCCAACGATGCCGAAGGTGACCAGGCGGCCCGCGCTCGCGAGCGCCGCCGCCTTGCCTATGGCTTCATGGAAACCGCCGACATCGCGAATCAGGTGATCGGCCGGAAGCACGAGCATGATCCCGTCGCGATCGGTATCGGCTACGCACAGCGCGGCAACGGCAACCGCCGGTGCGGTGTTGCGGCCCGCAGGCTCCAGGATCTGCGCCAATGATGTCACGCCGATTTCCCGCAATTGCTCGGCGGCGAGGAAGCGATGGTCGTTACCGCACACCACCAGCGGCCGCTGCAGTCGCGCCAGCCCACTCAGGCGCAGCAGCGTCTCCTGCAGCATGGTCTTGCGCGTTACCAGTGGCAGAAACTGCTTGGGCAGCAGTGTTCGTGAAAGCGGCCACAGACGCGTACCGGAACCGCCGCAGAGAACGACAGGAAAAATCATGCTCATGTCAGGTTGTGAGGGGTGGTTGCCCCGAGGAATTCTTTCCGGGGAGGTGCAAATCGCTTAGAATCGCAGCCTTGATCACGAGAGCATTTTTCGTGTTTTCCCGGCCGGGAGCAGATCTGCGCATTAGCGTCGCT
>JBGQGT010000206.1:0-4695 GCA_041497595.1 Gammaproteobacteria bacterium | reverse complement strand
GACGGCATCGAAACCATGCGCACGCGGTCCTTGCGGCGCACATTGATTTGCTTCGCCGGGTCGATGTACTTGGTGTCCTTGCGATGGCGCAGCGTCAGCGCAATGGCGGCGACGATCGCCACCAGCAGGATCACCGCGGCGATCTCGAAGGGATAGACGTAGTCGGTATAGATCAGGAGGCCAAGCTCGCGCGTGTTGCTGTAGTCCCCTCCCCTGGACTCGGGTGCCGGCATGCCTTCGAGGTCGAAGTAGCGGGCGCCGAGGATGATCACCATTTCCGCCACCATCACGCCCGCGACGATCAGCGCCGGCACCAGGTAATCCCAGTAGCCCTCGCGCAGGCGGTCGAGGTTGATGTCGAGCATCATCACCACGAACAGGAACAGCACCATCACCGCGCCGACGTAGACCAGCACCAGCGCGATGGCGAGGAACTCGGCCTCGAGCAGCATCCACAGCGCCGCGGCGGTAAAGAACGCCAGCACCAGGAAAAGGGCCGAGTGCACCGGATTGCGCGCGGTAATGACGCGCAGCGCGGCAAACACCAGCACTGCCGCGAAGAAATAAAAGACGCTGGTCTTGAAATCCATTTTCTTGTTAGTAAGGATTGAGGAGTGAGAGGGCCGCCCCCCTCACTCCTCACCCCTCACGCCTCTCGCCTCACCGGTACGCCGCGTCGTCGGCGCGGTCTTTGGCGATCTGTTCCTCGTAGCGGTCGCCGATCGCCAGCAGCATCTCCTTGGTGTACAGGAGATCTCCGCGCTTTTCCCCGTGGAATTCAAGGATGCGGGTCTCGACGATAGCGTCCACCGGACAGGACTCCTCGCAGAAACCGCAAAAGATGCACTTGGTGAGGTCGATGTCGTAGCGCGTGGTGCGGCGGGTGCCGTCGGCACGCTGCTCGGATTCGATGGTGATCGCCAGCGCCGGGCACACCGCTTCACACAGCTTGCAGGCGATGCAGCGTTCCTCGCCGTTGGGATAGCGGCGCAGCGCGTGCAGGCCGCGGAAGCGCCCCGACTGCGGGGTCTTTTCCTCCGGAAAATGCACCGTGATCTTGCGCGCGAAGAAATAGCGGCCGGTAAGCATCAGGCCCTTCACCAGTTCGAACAGCAGGAAGGTGCGGAAGAAGTCGCGGATGCGCTCGATCATTTTTCCGTACTCACCATGGCCAGTACCGTGTCTGCATCAGTCCGCCGACCAGAACCAGCCAGACTATCGTCAACGGGATGAAGACCTTCCAGCCCAGCCGCATGATCTGGTCGTAGCGGTAGCGCGGGAAAGTGGCGCGGAACCACAGGAAACAGAACAGCAGGAAAGCCACCTTGATGGCCAGCCACGGGAAACCGTCCGGAATGAAGGGAACCGGCGAGAGCCAGCCGCCGAGGAACATGATCGACGCCAGCGCCGAGACCAGGATCATGTTCGCGTACTCGGCCAGGAAGAACACCGCGAACGCGGTGCCCGAGTATTCGACGTGGAAACCGGCCACGATCTCCGACTCGCCTTCCGCCACGTCGAAAGGCGCGCGGTTGGTCTCGGCCACGCCGGCAATGAAATACACCAGGAACATCGGAAACAGCGGGATCAGGTTCCAGCCCAGCAGTCCCCATCCGGACTTCTGCTCGTTGACGATGGTGGAAAGGTTCAGGCTGCCCGACATCATCAGCACGCACACCAGGGCGAAACCCATCGCGATCTCGTAGGAGACGATCTGCGCCGCGGAGCGCATTGCGCCGAGGAAGGCGTACTTGGAGTTCGACGCCCAGCCGGCAATGATCACGCCGTACACGCCCATCGAGGTGATCGCCATCACGTAAAGCAGCCCGGCGTTGACGTTGGCCAGCACCAACTCCGGCGAAAATGGCACCACCGCCCAGGCCGCCAATGCCGGCATGATGGCGAGCGCCGGGGCCAGCATGAACAGGAATTTGTTCGCGCCGGAGGGCACGATGACTTCCTTGACCAGCAGCTTGAGCACATCGGCGAACGGCTGCAGCAGGCCCTTGTAGCCGACGCGGTTCGGGCCTATCCGCATCTGCATGTAGCCGATGATCTTGCGCTCCGCCAGCGTAAGGTAGGCCACGCTGAGGGTGATCGGGATGACGATGGCGAGAATTTTCGCCAGCGTCCATAGCGCAGTGACCCCGCCGGGCCCGATGAGATCCTCCAGTACGGCGAAACTCATGCTGTGGCTCTCTGCGGCGCGGCTGCGCGCTCCAGCGTCACCGCGCCGAACATCGCTCCCAGACCGGCGGTTTCGCGGCAGCCCGAAGGCAGGCGCACGCAGTCCGCGGGCAGGCGGTCGTCGCGGCCGAAGGGCAGCGTAGCTTCGCCGTGCTCCTGCATGATCCTGAGGCGGTCGCCCTGGCGCAGCCCGAGCCTGTCGATCAGGCTCCCGGCCAGCCAGGCCGTCCCCACCTGCGCGTCGCGGGTCTGCTGCAGCGAATTGGCGCGCCGCACGATCGCGTCCGCGTGGTAGATCGGCACTTCGCCGATTCTTTCGATTTCGGCTCGCCCGATGCCGGCGAACCGCGCCGGAGCGATCACCGCGGGAGCGCCGCCGATTTCGTTCGACAGCCTGGACGCGACGTCCCCGGCCGAAGTTTGCCACTCGCCGCGCACCTGCTCGATGCTGTCGAAGTCGAAACCCGGAAGGTCGAGAAGCGTACCGAGCACGCGCAAAACTTTCCACGCCGGGCGGGTTTCGCCCAGCGGCCGCACCACTCCCTGAAAGCTCTGCACGACGCCCTCGGTGTTGACGTAAGTGCCGGCAGTTTCGGTAAACGGCGACACCGGCAGCAGAACCTGCGCGTACTCGGCGGCGCGTTGCTTGTACGGGGACATGACCACCACCAGCTCCGCGCCCTGCATCGCGGCGCGCGCGGTGCGCGGATCGAAGGTATCGAGCTCGACTTCGGCATTCAGCAGCAGATAAGCCCGGCGCGGCTGGATGAGCATTTGCGCAGCGTTCAGGCCCGAAGGTTCGCGCCCGAAGGGCAGCGCGCCCGCGAGGTAACCGCCGACGCTGTTCGCCGCCTCGCCGAGAAAGCCGACGCTCGCGCCTGCGATTTTCGCCAGTTCCTGCGCCAGGCGATGCAACTGGTTGGCCTGCGGGTGATGCTGCGCGAGGTTGCCGAGAAGTACCGCGCGGTTCCCGCCGGAAACCAGACTTTCCGCGATCGCGCGGGCGCAATCGCTTACCTCGAGGCCGGCCACCGCCGCCGGCACAGCCATTGACTTCGCCTCGGCGGCGGCTTTCAGCACCTCGCCGAGCGCCTCGGGCATCGCACTCGGGGCGACGATCGACTTGTTGGCCACGCGCATCAGCAGATCGTCGTCCACCGGATTCAACAGATTGAACTGCGCCCCTTTCTTTACCGCCTGGCGGAATCGCTGCGCAAGCAACGGGTGATCCTTGCGCAAGGTCGAGCCCACCACCAGCACCCGGTCCAGGCCATTTATCGCGGCGACCTTCATTCCCAGCCAGGGCGCGCCGCGCAGGCTGCCGTCCGCGGAAAAGTCCGATTGACGCAGACGGAAATCGACATTGCCACTGCCGATTCCGCGCGCAAACTTGCCGAGCAAAAAAAGTTCTTCCAGCGTCGCCTGCGGCGACGCGAGTGCGCCGACCGCGTTGCCGCCATGGGCATCGCGGATGCGCTTGAGTCCCCCGGCGACGAACTCGAGAGCGGTGGTCCAGTCCGCCTCCTCCCAGTTGCCGTCGCGCTTGATCATCGGCGTGGTCAGCCGCTCTTGCGAGTTGAGCGCCTCGTAGGAGAACCGATCCCGGTCGGACAGCCAGCACTCGTTGATGTTTTCGTTCTCGAGCGGCAGCACGCGCATGACGAGGTTGTCCTTCACCTGGACCACCAGATTGGAGCCGAGTCCGTCGTGCGGGCTGATGGATTTGCGCCGCGCCAGCTCCCAGGTGCGCGCCTTGTAGCGGAACGGTTTGGAGGTGAGCGCGCCCACCGGACAGACGTCGATCATGTTCCCCGACAGTTCGGAATCCACGGTGCCCGCCACGAACGGCATGATCTCGGCATGCTCGCCGCGGCCGACCATGCCGAGTTCCATGATGCCGGCGATCTCCTGACCGAAGCGCACGCAGCGGGTGCAGTGAATGCAGCGGGACATCTCGTCGGCGCAGACCAGCGGCCCGAGGTCCTTGTTCGTGACCACCCGCTTGGGTTCCGTGTAACGGGAGCTCGATGCGCCGTAGCCGACGGCGAGGTCCTGCAACTGGCACTCGCCGCCCTGGTCGCAGATCGGGCAGTCGAGCGGATGGTTGATGAGCAGGAATTCCATCACGCCTTTCTGCGCCTTGATTGCGGCCTCCGAGTGGGTATGGACCTTCATTCCCTCGGTGGCCGGGGTGGCGCAGGCAGGCAGCGGTTTCGGCGCTTTCTCCACCTGCACCAGACACATGCGGCAGTTGGCGGCGATCGACAGCTTCTTGTGATAACAGAAATGCGGAACGTAGATACCGAGCTTGTTGGCGGCATCCATGATCGTGCTGTTGCCCGGTACTTCGACCGGCCGGCCGTCTACTTCTAGGTGCGCCATCAGTCTGGCCTCATACCAGGCACTTCTTGTGATCGATGTGGTACTGGAACTCTTCGCGGAAGTGCTTGATGAAGCTCTTCACCGGCAGCGCCGCCGCGTCGCCCAGCGCGCAGATGGTGCGGCCGG
>JBGQGT010000205.1:0-4728 GCA_041497595.1 Gammaproteobacteria bacterium | reverse complement strand
TGCTCGTCACCGGCGGCAGCAAGGGCATCGGCCTGGCCTGCGCGCGGGCATTTCTCGACGAAGGTGCAAAGGTCGCCATCGTTTCGCGCGACCGCGCAAACCTCGACGCGGCGGCGGCGCAGTTACCTATGGTGAGAACGATCGTCGCCGACCTCACGCGCGCAGAGGACGCGGCGCGCATGGCGCAGGAAGCCGAACGTGCGCTCGGCCCGATCGACGTTCTGGTGAATTCGGCCGGCGCGGCAAAGCGCTACCCGCCGGAGGAACTGAATGCGCAGGCCTGGCATGCGGCGATGGATGCCAAGTATTTCACCTACATCCACGCGATGGATGCGGTGCTGCCGTCGATGCGCAGCCGCCGGCGCGGTGTGGTCGTCAACATCATCGGCACCGGCGGCAAGGTGGCGACGCCGATTCACCTGCCGGGCGGTGCGGCCAATTCGGCGCTGATGCTCGCGTCCGTGGGGCTCGCCAGCGTTTACGGAAAGTTCGGCGTGCGCATCAACGCCATCAATCCGGGTGCGACCATGACCGGCCGGATCAGGGAAGCGCTGGCGCTGGAGGCGAAAGCGAAGGGTGTTGCGGTCGACAAGGTGCTCGAAGACGGGCAGTCGCGGGTGCCACTGGGCCGCTACGCCGATCCGCAGGACATCGCGCGGGTCGCGCTGTTCCTCGCTTGCGACCTTGCGGCGTATGTGACCGGCGCCATCATTCCGATGGACGGCGGGCTCAACCCGATCATCTGAGCCGGCGTTTCAACATGCACTATCACGATCTTCGCGACTTCATCGCCCAACTGGAAAAACAGGGTGAGCTCAAGCGCATCACCGCTAGAGTCTCGCCGAACCTGGAAATGACCGAGATCTGCGACCGCGTCCTCAAGGCGCAGGGTCCCGCGATCCTGTTCGAGAAGCCAAAAGGTTTCGACATCCCGGTGCTGGGCAATCTGTTCGGCACACCCAGGCGGGTGGCAATGGGAATGGGCGAGGAATCGGTCGCGGCGCTGAAGGAAATCGGCAAGCTGCTGGCGTACCTCAAGGAGCCGGACCCGCCGCAGGGACTCAAGGACGCCTGGGACAAGCTGCCGGTGCTGAAAAAGGTCCTGAACATGGCGCCGAGAGTGGTGTCGGGCGCGCCTTGCCAGGAGATCGTCTGGGAGGGCGCCGCAGTCGATCTCTCCAGGCTGCCGGTCCAGACCTGCTGGCCGGGGGACGCGGGACCGCTGATCACCTGGGGGTTGACGGTCACCCGCGGGCCGCACAAGGCGCGACAGAATCTCGGCATCTACCGCCAGCAGGTGATCGCCCGCAACAAGGTGATCATGCGCTGGCTGGCGCATCGCGGTGGCGCGCTGGATTTTCGCGATCATGGCCTCGCCCACCCGGGGCAGCCATTCCCGGTCGCGGTGGCACTCGGCGCCGATCCGGCCACCATCCTCGGCGCGGTGACGCCGGTTCCGGACACGCTTTCCGAGTACCAGTTCGCCGGACTGTTGCGCGGATCGAAGACCGAACTCACCATGTGCATCGGTTCCGATTTGCAGGTGCCCGCTTCGGCGGAGATCGTGCTGGAAGGATGCATTCATCCGGGAGACACGGCGCTCGAAGGCCCGTTCGGCGATCACACCGGCTATTACAACGAGCAGGAAGAGTTTCCGGTGTTGACGGTCGATCGCATCACCATGCGCCGCAATCCGATCTATCACAGCACCTACACCGGCAAGCCGCCGGACGAGCCGGCAATCCTCGGCGTGGCGCTGAACGAAGTATTCGTGCCGCTGCTCACCAAGCAGTTTCCGGAGATCGTGGATTTCTATCTGCCGCCGGAGGGCTGTTCGTACCGGATTGCGGTGGTGAGCATGCGCAAGCAATACCCGGGGCATGCCAAGCGCGTGATGTTCGGCATCTGGTCCTACCTGCGCCAGTTCATGTACACCAAGTTCATCATCGTGGTGGACGACGACATCGACGTGCGCGACTGGAAGGAAGTGATCTGGGCCGTCACCACCCGCGTGGATCCGGCGCGCGACTTGTTGATCGCCGAGAACACGCCGATCGATTATCTCGACTTCGCCAGTCCGGTGTCGGGGCTGGGATCCAAGCTGGGACTGGATGCCACCAACAAATGGCCGGGCGAAACTGCGCGCGCGTGGGGCAAGCCGATTGCGATGGATGGGCAGGTAAGGCAACGCATCGACCGGATCTGGTCAGAACTCGGTCTCTAGCCATGCCCAATCGGCTCGCTGCGGAAACCAGCCCCTACCTGCAACAACATGCCGACAATCCGGTGGACTGGCATCCCTGGGGCGAGGAGGCGCTGAGACTCGCGCGCGAGCAGGACAAGCCGATCCTGCTTTCGGTCGGCTACTCCGCCTGCCACTGGTGCCATGTGATGGCGCATGAGTCCTTCGAGGACCCGCAGATCGCGGCCACCATGAACCGGCTGTTCGTCAACATCAAGGTCGATCGCGAAGAGCGACCCGATCTCGACCAGATCTATCAGACCGCGCACCACATGCTCACCCAGCGCGCCGGCGGCTGGCCGTTGACCATGTTTCTCACCCCCGGGCAGAAGCCGTTCTTCGGCGGCACCTACTTTCCGCAATCCCCGCGTTACGGCTTGCCCGGATTCGGCCCGTTGCTCGAGCAGGTTGCGCAGGTCTATCGCAGCAAGCGCGCAGAGATCGATCAGCAGAACGAATCCCTGCTCGAATTCATGAACCGCACGTTGCCGGCGCCGCCCGGCGAGGTCGCGCTCAGCGCGGCGCCGATAGCCGCCGCGGCCGCGGATCTGCGCTCCAGCTTCGACGAAGTGCATGGGGGTTTGGGAGGTGCGCCGAAATTTCCGCATCCCTACGAACTCGCTTTCTGCCTGCGGGCGGCCGGTTCGAGCGGCGATGCGCGGCTGCGCGAACTGGTGCTGCTCACGCTCGAGAAAATGGCGCAGGGTGGAATCTACGACCAGCTCGGCGGCGGTTTCTGCCGCTACAGCGTGGATCAGTACTGGTTGATCCCGCACTTCGAGAAAATGCTCTACGACAACGGGCCGTTGCTGAAGCTGTACGCGGACGCCTGGCTGATCACCGGCAATCCGCTGTTCGCGCGCGTGTGCGAGGAAACCGCAGCGTGGGTGATGCGCGAGATGCAGTCTCCCGAAGGTGGCTACTTTTCTTCGCTCGACGCCGATTCGGAGCACGAGGAAGGCAAGTTCTACGTCTGGTCGCGCGAGGAGTTGGGTGCGCTCCTGAACGAAGACGAGATTGCGGTGGTGTTCCCGCACTATGGCGTGGAGCGGCCGCCGAATTTCGAGAACCATGCCTGGAACCTGTATGTTGCGCGGCCGCTCCAGGCGGTGGCAGAACAACTGGGGCGCAAGCCGGTCGATTGCGGGCGTTGGCTGCAAAGCGCGCGCCGGAAGCTGCTCGCCGCGCGCGATAAACGCGTGCGCCCGGGCCGGGACGACAAGATCCTCACCAGCTGGAATGCGCTGATGATCGAGGGCATGGCGCATGCGGCGCGCGCGTTCGGGCGCGAAGACTGGCTGGCCTCCGCGCGGCGCGCGCTGGATTTTCTTTGCACCAGAATGTGGAAGGAGGGGCGACTGCTGGCGACATACAAGGACGGCCGCGCTCACCTTAATGCCTATGTGGACGACTACGCCTTCCTGCTGGCCGCGACGCTGGAGATGCTGCAGGCGGAATTCCGCAAGCCGGACCTCGAGTTCGCAACCGGGGTTGCCGATGCGCTGCTCGAGCGTTTCGAGGATCGTGGCGCAGGCGGATTTTTCTTCACCAGTCACGATCATGAGCAACTGATCCTCCGGCCCAAACCCGGTCACGACAATGCCATGCCCTCGGGAAACGGCGTTGCGGCGCTGGCGCTCACCCGGCTTGGCCATTTGCTTGGCGAAACCCGCTACCTGCGGGCAGCCGAGGCCACGGTGAAGTTGTTCTACCCGGCAATGGCGCAACACCCGGCCGGATTCGCGACGCTCTGCACCGTGCTCGCCGAGGTGCTGGAGCCGACGCAGACGGTGGTGCTGCGCGGCCCGCTCCAGACCCTGCGCGAATGGCAGCAGGCGCTGTCCCGTCTCTACCTGCCCGATACGCTGACTGTGGCGCTGGATTCGGCGGCCCAGGCCCTCCCCGGTCCGCTGGACAAGCCTGCGGGTGCGACTGTCAACGCCTATTTATGCCGGGGCGTTAATTGCCTCGCACCGGTCCGGGATCTCGACGAGCTGCTCGGGAATCTGCGAAGCAGGCCGATGAGCCAAACCGGTTGACAGTTTCCAGGGCGGGCCAAAACCCGATAAAATGTCCGGCGCTTGAATCCAACCTGTAACGAAAGGCACGAACAAATGAAAAAATTCCTCATGGTGATCGCGGCGGCAGCGGGTGTGGCGCTTGCGGGCGGGGCGAACGCGGCGGTGGACGCCGCCAAGGCCAAGGCGCTGGCACAATCGAAGAATTGCCTGGCCTGTCACGCGGTGGACAAGAAACTGGTGGGTCCGGCTTACGTCGAGATCGCCAAGAAATACAAGGGCAACAAGGACGCCGGGGCCATGCTGATCAAGAAGGTTATCAACGGCGGCGGGGGCGTGTGGGGTACCATCCCGATGCCGCCCAATCCGGTCAAGGAAGACGAAGCCAAGCTTCTGGTGGAGTGGGTCCTGTCGCTGTAGATCGCTGGTTCACGCGAACCACAGGAAAAGCCGGCAATCGCCGGCTTT
>JBGQGT010000204.1:0-4737 GCA_041497595.1 Gammaproteobacteria bacterium | reverse complement strand
TGCCGGATTTCCGGATGGTCTGCTCGAAGGCCTCGCGCGCAAACGGCAATGCGCCGCTGCCTGCAATCGCGCCGAACAAGACCGCGCTCAACACGGTGCCCGTCTCCTGCGCCACCGCCGCCATGTCGAATATGCGGGCGTCGCGGCTGTAGCGCTTCACCACATTCAACAATTCCCCGGACGGCGCGCGACCGTCCGCGAGCTGAAGCTTCTCGGCCGTGGTCAGGGTGCGGGCGCTGGAGGTGACGACCAGCGTACGGTCGGGGGACGCCATGCCGTTACCGATGTGGCGCACGGTCTCCAGCAACTCCGAGGACACCAGCACGTCCAGCGCGCCCGGCACCGGATACAGGCTGAACACCGGCTTGCGGCCGTCCAGATCCGCGATCGGCACCGGGAACACTTCGAAGTAATAAGTGGTCGAGCCGGTGCGCTGGGCGACGCCTGGAATCGAAGTGCTCTGCGCGCTGTAGCCGCACTGCCTGGCGGTTTCCACCAGCCATTCGGCCAGCACGCCGCCGCCCTCGCCGCCGAGCGCGCAGATCAACAAAGTAAACGGACGCCGGGCAGCGAGGTTCATGAGGTCTGCAGCCGGCGCATGATGGCGCCGCGCAGTCCGTCGATGATGCGTTCGTGCAACCTGGGATTGCGTATCACCTCGGCGCGGTAGAACGACGGGCACAGCGTCGCCGCGTGCGCGTTTTCGCCGCACAGGCCGCAACCGACGCAGCCGTCGATGACCGTGGCCACCGGATCGACCCTGAGCGGATCGGGGCTGTCCTTCAGGGTCAGCGTCGGGCAGCCCGACAGCCGGATGCAGGCGTGATCTCCCGTGCAGACGTCCTCGTCGACGCCGTACTTCACCCGCACCACGCGTTTTCCCGCCTTGAGCAGGCCGGCGATCCAGGGCTTGATGCGGCGTTGCCGTTCGAGCTGGCATTCGCCTTCGGCGATGATGACCTTGAGCCCGCTGAAATCGGTGGTGAAGGCTTCGTCGAGCGTCCTGCGCATCTTGTCCACGTGGTAAGTGTGCACGGTGCGCATCCATTTTACGCCGATGCCGGATAGCGTCTTCTCGATGGTGAGATTGCGGTGCACCAGGCTTTGTTGCTTGTCTTCAGCCGCGACTTTCACGTCCTCGTCGGGCGTCGAGATCAGTTCCTGCGTACCGGTGGCCGCGGTGTAGCCGTTCTTGAATATCAACAGCACCGCGTCGTCGCCGTTGAACAACGCCGATTGCACGCCGGTGAGCAGTCCGTTGTGCCAGAACCCGCCGTCGCCCATGATCGACAGCACCCTGCGCTTCATCATCGGCGACACGCCGGCGCGGCTCGCCAGGCTCATGCCGTAACCGAGGATCGAGTGGCCGAAGGAGAATGGCTCGAAGGTGGAAAACGAATGGCAGCCGATGTCGGCGGCAATATGCGTGGGGCCGACATCGCGCTGCGAAAGCTTGAGCGCGGCGAATACCGGGCGCTCGGGGCAGCCGACGCAGAACTGCGGCGGCCGCGCCGGCAGGGGCGCCGAAAACTGCTGCGTTACCTCCTGGCGGCGCTGCGCGTTGCCCTGCAGCCAGCGCTTTCCGGTCTCGGCGACACCGGCGGGCAGATAGCGATCGGCGAATTTCTCCAGCCCGCCGGCCATGACCTCCACGGTGTACTCGCCCGCCGCCGTCAGCATGTCCTTGCCGTGGATCGGCGTGTTGACGTCGAGCCGGCGCAGCGTGGCCAGAATTTCCTGTTCGATGTATTCCGGCTGGCCTTCCTCGAAGATCAGCACCGCACGCTTGCCGAGGCAGAATTTCGAGATCTCCTGCGGCACCAGCGGAAACGTCACGTTGAGCACGAAGATCGGTATTTCGGATTCGCCGAAGGCATCGGCCATTCCAAACTGCTGCAGCGCGTGGACCAGCGAGTTATACAGCCCTCCCTGCACGATCAGTCCGACATCGTCGCGCCTGGCGGCAAAAAGCTCGTTCAATCCGTGCTCGGCAATGTAGCGGCGGGCCGCCGGAATGCGCGCCTCGCCCTTGAGCTTCTCGTGGCGGAAGGTCACCGGCGGATGCGCAAGCCGGGTGTAATCGAACTTCGCCGGTTCTTCCATCAGATGCCGGGTCGAAACCGCCGGCGCCACATTGTCCTTGCAGACGAAACTGCCGCGCACATGACAGGCGCGGATGCGCAACTCCAGCAGCGCCGGCATGTTCGAAGCCTCGGAGAGCCGGAAGCCGTCCTCGACCATCCGCACCATGTTCGAAAGTTCCGGCCGCGGATCGAGCATCAGCATCGAGGATTTGAGCGCGTAGGCATGGGTGCGCTCCTGGATCACGCTGGCGCCTTCGCCGTAGTCTTCGCCGACGACGATCAGCGCGCCGCCGGTAACGCCCGGCGAGGAAAGATTCGACAACGCATCGGCAGCAACGTTGGTGCCGACGATGGATTTCCAGGTCACCGCGCCGCGCAACGGATAGTGAATCGACGCGCCGAGCATGGCGGCGGCGGAGGCCTCGTTGGAACAGGCTTCGACGTGTACGCCGAGCTCGCCCATATAATCCTCGGCCTGGACCATGACATCGATCAGATGGGAGACCGGCGCCCCCTGATAGCCGCCGACGTAGGCCACGCCGGATTGCAGCAATGCCTTGGTGATCGCGAGAATGCCTTCGCCGTGGAAGACCTGTCCGTTTCCCAGCCGCAACAACTCGATTTCTTTCTTGAAGGACTTCTCCATAACGCCTTTCCAATCCGTGTCTTGCGATGCTATCAGCCCTCGCTAAAGCTCGCTCCAGTATTTCTCGACGCGTTTGAAGGAAACGGGGTAAGGCGTTTTCAGCTGCTGCGCCCACAGCGACACCCGCAATTCCTCCAGCATCCAGCGCATTTCCTCCACCTTCGGGTTGCGCAATCCGCGGGAACGGTCGGCGGCCAGCCGCACCTGATAAGCCTGCCAGTAGCGAGCGAGCTGCTGCTGCCAGTTGCCGTCGCGCTCCGGGTTGGAGGCAATCTTGTCGAGCCGCACCGCGATCGCCCGCAGATAGCGCGGGCAATGCTTGAGCCTTTCGAACGGCACCGAGGCAAGGAATCCGGGCCCAAGCAGCTCGCGCAACTGGTTGCGGATGTCCGCGACCGCGCGCGGCCATGCCGCGTGCTGCGGCTGGTCGAGCTTGGACCGCAGCGCCTGGTGCTCGGCCAGTATCTCGGCGGCAATGCGGCAAATCTCCTGCGCCACGTCCATCAGCCGCGTCTTGCCTTTCGCCACCCGCGCCTCGAACGCCTTGCGGTTGCGCACCGGCTCGTCCTCGACGAAGAAAGCGCGATCGCAAATCGCCGTGATCAGCTCTTCGCGCAAGCGTTCGGCCACTTCGCCCTTGTCGTGCCGGCTGCCCTTGTCGTGCTTGCCGCCTTCGCGCTCGCCCAGCAGCGCGTAACGCAACTGCAGTTCGGTAAACCCCGGAAGGTTGCGCGCCAGGAACTTTATCTGCTCCGGCAGCGCCAGCTGGAATAGACGGCGCAGCCCCTTGCGGGTCGCTGCCTCGGCCTCGCCGTCGGTATCCAGAAGCGTCAGCGCCACCGACCCGCCCTCGTCAGCGATCGCCGGATAACCGACCAGCTTGCGCCCGCCGCGATCCACCTCAACCTGCTCTGGCAACTCGTCGAACTCCCACGACGTCAGCCCCTTGCGCTCGAAACCGGCGCTTGCGGCCGCGCTGAAGGTGCGCCGCGCCTTGACGCCGAGCTGGCTGCGCAGCTGCGACAAATCGCGTCCGGATGCGGTTTCCCTGCCATTTTCTTCCACGATGCTGAAATTCATCAGCAAGTGCGGCGGCAGGTCGGCCAGATCCCACGCCTCGACCGGCACTTCCATTCCGGTCTTCTTGAACAGCGTCTGCGACAGCGCCTCAGTGAGCGGCCCGCTGTCGGGCTCGAGGATCTCCATGCAATCGGTTACCACCTGCGGCACCGGAACGAAATGCTTGCGCATGCCTTTGGGCAGACCCTTGATCAGGTACGTGATCTTGTCGCGCAACAGCCCCGGCACCAGCCACTCGCAGCGGCGTTCGTCGAGCTGGTTGAGCAGATGCAGCGGCACGATCATGGTCACGCCGTCGAGCGCGTGGCCGGGCTCGAACCGGTAGACAAGATCGAAGGTATGCATTCCGACCACCAGCGCATCCGGGAACAGATTCTCGGTCACCTGCTCCGCGGAATGACGCATGAGATAGTCGCGGGTCAGGAACAACAGCTTCGGGTTGTCGCGCTCGGCTTCCCCGCGCCATTTCTCGAAATCCACCGCGCTGTAGATCCCTTGCGGAATGCGTTCGGCGTAGAACGCGAATATGGCTTCGTCGTCCACCAGGACGTCGTGGCGGCGCGACTTGTGCTCGAGTTCCTGCACCTCCTCGATCAGCCGGCGGTTGTGGTCCAGGAACGGCGCGTTTCCAGCATAGTGGCCGGCGACCAGTGCGCCGCGGATGAACAGTTCCCACGCTTGTTTGGGGTCGACCGGGCCGTACTGCACCCGCCGTTTCGGCACCACCACCAGGCCGTACACCGTGACCTGCTCGTAGGCGACCACGTTGCCCGAGTCCTTCGACCAGTGCGGCTCGCGATAGCTGCGCGTGGCCAGGTGCTGGCCCAGTTTCTCGATCCACTCCGGCTCGATTGCCGCGACACAACGGGCGAACAGGCGCGTGGTCTCGGTGAGTTCCGCCGCCATCACCCACTTCGGCCCCTTCTT
>JBGQGT010000203.1:0-4759 GCA_041497595.1 Gammaproteobacteria bacterium | reverse complement strand
GTCGCCGCGCAGCTCGAGCTGGTCAAGAAGAAGGAGGCGGAAGCCGAAGCCAGGGTGAAAGGCGGCGAGAAACTCAAGTTCTGGGATCCCGCCGCCCTCGGCAGCCGCGTCCGTTACATCGACTAGAAACTTTGGTTTTTGACTATTACAACCGCCTCTCTGCGAAAAAGCAGAGTGTCTACCGGCAGAGCGACGCGATCACCGCGATCCGGCTGCCGGATCCGCAGCCGTTGCGCCCGGCCGCGCAATCGCTGGTGGATGCGCTGAAGGCCGAGGACCGCAACGCCGTGCAGTCGCTGTCGCAGCAGATTGCCGACGGCATCATCGCCCAACTCGAGGTGCCGCCGCTGCGCATCCAAGTGCTGGCGGTGCGGCCGAGCGACGACTGGGGCGAACTGCACGGCCTGTATCTTCCCGAGGAGGACGGCAAGACGGCGAAAATCCAGCTATGGATGCGCACCGCCAAGCACAAGCGCGTGGTGGCCTACAAGAGTTTCCTGCGCACGCTGCTTCACGAGCTCTGCCATCACCTCGATTACGAGCTCTACAGGTTTCCCGAGACTTTCCACACCGAAGGTTTTTACAGCCGCGAATCGAGCCTGTTGCACCAGCTCGCGCCCGCAACGGACGTAACGCGCAAGGCAGAGTAGGGGATAGCCCGAAGAAATTCAGGCGCTGCTGTACCGGATGTAAAAAAGGCCGCGATCGGCGCGGCCTTTTTTTGCGGTTGATACAGCTAGTCCAGCCCTTAGTGCCTCCCGGCTTGCGGGCACAGGGGCTTCGTTTCCACGCTCTAGCGCGCCGGCGCGGCCTCTGCGGCCTCCTTGGCCCTGGCTGCAGCTTTTGCATCGACAGCCGCGCTTTCATCGGCCGGGCAGAACTGATCGAGCGCCTCGTTGTGGCACCAGTGGGCGTTGAAGCCATCGTTTTTCTTTATGCACTCGAAGATGTACTTGCCCATCTCGTCGGTCCACGCGCAGTTCTGGCGCTTGATAAAGAAGCGCTCGCGTGCGTTCGTGGCGCCGTCGGCGAAGGCCAGACCGCTGCCCATGCCGGCGAGGATCATGACCAGCATCCTGATTACAACTCGTTGTTTCATAACGATTCCTTGAGAAATTGAGAGCGGGCGCCCAGGCATCCGGGAGCGGAAACGCCAGCCACAGCGGAGGGCCGGGATTGAGCCTGAATACTGTCTGCACGGCGGCTCGAACGCGCTGATTCTAGGGCAAATCCGTTACCCGGGGTTAACGGCCCACTATGACTTCGCGGGCCACGGCGCGCGCCTCCAGCTCCACTTCGAGCCCGACCATCGGCGGCCGACCGTAGTGCCAGCGCACGCCGCGCGGTATCGCCCCGGTTGCTTTGGCGGCCAGCGCAGCCATTGCTCCCGGGATCTCTTCCGCGGCGTACAACTCCACGTGCGTCGCGTCGTGCCAATCGAACCCGAGTTCCGCGAGCCTCTTGGTCACCAGCGACATCACGTGCGCAAGCTTGGTTTGCATCCCCGCCGGAGAAACGTCGCCCAGCGCGATGATGCTGGTGCCCGGTCCGCGTTCGGTCATTCCCGACATGGTGAACGTGGCGGCGTTGCGGTCCGAGGCCACCGTGTAGGAAAAGGCATGGAGCGACGGCTCTTGCGGCGCGTTCAGCGCCGGAGAGACGTTGGTGCGCGAGATCGGATTCAGGCCCTGGTAAAGCAGGTCCCAGGCCTTCAGATGGACGACGTAGGGCGCGTTGAACTCGGAAAATTCCTCGGCGCTCAACTGGCGCGGCAACCGCAATTGCATTCCGCACAGCGCCTGCATCGGCCGGCCCAGCGACTTGAGGTGGCCTTCTACCAGCGCGTAGCCCTGCGCCAGCGGCAACCAGCGGGCGAGCAACGCATGCACCACTTCGTAACCCGGTTCCGCGACTGCGCCGCCCGCGAATACCGGACCGCCAGGCAGGAAACGGTAACCGCTGCCCGCCCGTGAAATCATCGCCGGCGCCTGCGCACGCGCGCCGGAAATCGCCAGCAGCGGGCTGGCCGCCAGCATGGTCAGGAAGCTGCGCCGCGATTGCATCGATTGGACGATCATATCCACCCTCCTCGTTTCCGCTATGCACGTCTGGCCACACGGCGTGCCGCGGGCTTTTTCCGCTTGCGCGGTTGCGCCGATTTTCTCGCGGCTCTTTTCACTTTCTTCAGCATGCGTTCGGCGGTAAACAGGTCCTGATCGAGGATGCCCGCCGCCTTTGCGATCGCAATTCGGGCTTCGGCCTTGCCCACATCCGGGTGGATGCGGATCAACTCGCTGATTGCCTCCGCAATTGCCTTGCGCGCATTGTCTTTCAGATGCGCGTCCTTGGCCCGATCCAGCGCTTTCATCAGCGCATCGATGACCGGCTTGGCGAGCGTTTCGAAGGCCACGTCTTACCCGGCGGCGAATTTGTACTCGAGGATCAGGTAACGGCGGCCGACCAGATCCTTGGTCATGCTCTGCTTCTCGCCGTTGAATTCGACCTCGATGGTATAGCGCCCGTCGGCGGGCGGATTGATGTAGAAGTAAGGGCCTTCGGAAACGGCTTCCAGGATCGCGTCGCCCTTGATTTCGCGCAGCGTGACTTTCACTCCGGTAACGCCGTCCACCTCTCCGCGGACCTCGAAGATGAGCTGGATCGGATACTTGGGGGCGACCTTGAACATTGCCTTGCGCTGCGGCTCGTCGACTCCACCACTCACATAAGTGCTGCCTCCCTGCTTGTGCACTTTCGGCGGCTCGACTTCATCTGCGTGCAGCGGCAGCGCGCCCAGCGCAACCAACAAGCCCGCCACAACGTAATGGACCTTCTTCATCTCCTCACCCTTCTTCAACTCGCTTTGCGTCTGAGAATAGCACACGCCCGGATCGCCGTTCCCGCATCTGAAAAACCAATAACTCGGTTAACACGAAGGAAACACGAAGGGGCACGAAGGAAAACCACAAGAAATATGGCGACGAAGTAAATTCCTTCATGGGCAATTTTTTCAGGTTCGAAAGTCCAGTGTGGCCGCGTCAGTCCTTTGTTCCCGGTACACGAAAGATTTTCGAATCCCTTTTCGTTTCTCCTTCGTGTTCCTTTCTTGTATTTCCTTCGTGTACCCCTCAAGGGGGTATTGTGAAGAATCCTTCGTGTTCAACGCTCTAAAAGCCAGTCGGCAGACCGGCCGGTCTCATTCCGCGTCGGGCTGATTGGCCGGCATCGCCTTCCTGAAAGGCTCGAGCTTGAGGCACTCGTCGTTGATGCGCCGGATGGTCGGAAACGGTGTCAGGTCCACCTTGAAGCGGTTGGCGTTTGCCACCTGCGGCACCAGCGAAATGTCGGCGAAGCCCGGTTCGTCCCCGTGGCAGTAGCGCCCGGTTTCCTTTTCGCCGGCCAGCCGCTGTTCCAGCGCGGTAAAGCCGACGTTCACCCAATGGTGGTACCAGGCATTCTTCTGCGCGTCCGTCAGCTTCAGCGTTCCCGTGAGGTAGTTGAGCACGCGCACGTTGTTGAGCGGATGAATCTCGCAGGCGCTGATCAGCGCCAGCGAACGCACGCGGTTCCGGCCCGGGGAATCCTTCGGCAACAAACGCGGCTCGGGGAACTTCTCTTCCAGGTACTGGATGATCGCCAGGGACTGGTACAACAACTGGCCGTCGTGCTCCAGCACCGGCACCAGGTTCTGCGGACTGATCGCCGAGAACTCCGGGTCGTACTGCTTGCCCTTTGCCAGATGCACGCTCACCTGCTCGTAGTCGAGCCCCTTCATGTTGAGCGCGATCCGCACCCGGTACGACGCCGAGCTCCTGAAGTATCCGTAGAGTTTCATTCCTCCCCCCTTCTTTTCCTTGCTGCGTTGGATGTCGGCCGTCTTCAGCGAACCGTATTCAGTTCGCGATGGCGCGCCAGCGCACCGGCGGCGATGCACATCTCTTCGGAGTCGTTGAACACCGGCACGCGCGCGTCTTCGATGCGCGCGAACCACTCGGCCTTTTGCTTCAGCGTCCCCATCATCGAGTGCAGGATCGGCAACTTCGCCCCCTTGCAAAGACCGGCCAGCGCGTCGACCACCGCCCCGCCGTCGACCATGAACGGAATCACGTGAATGATCAGGATGGCGTCGAAATGGCCACGGCCGAACTCGAGTGCGGCGGCAAGCGTGGCCGAAAACCGGTCCTCTCTTGCGTCCGCCAGCAGGTCGAGCGGATTCGCCACCGACGCTTCCGGCGGCAGAAAACTGCGCAGCTTGCCCGCCATAGCTGGCGGCAGTTCCGGCAACGTCAGTCCCTCGTCCGTGGCCTGATCAGCGGCGAGCACGCCGGGGCCGCCGGAATTCGACAGCAGCAGCACGCGCCTGCCGATGCCCTGCGGAAAGGCGCCGAACGCCTTGCCCGCGAGCAGCAGGCGCCGCAGGCTTTTGACCCGGACGATGCCGTTCTTGTTGCAGAAGTCTTCGGTCGCCTGCTCGTCGGCGGGCCGCGAGCCGGTGTGGCGAAACGCCGCTTCCCGCCCGGCTGCCGTACGGCCGCCGATCAGTGCCACCACCGGCTTGATTTTCGCGACTTCGCGCGCGACTTGGGCAAAGCGCGCCGCATCGCCGAAGGACTCGAGATAAAGCAGGATCGCCTTGCACTTGTCCTCGCGACCGAGATAGTCGAGGTATTCGATGACGCCGAGGTGCATGCTGTTGCCCACCGACACGACCGCCCCCAGCGGAATGTTGAGCGCGTGGCTCGCCGCGATCGCCTCCTCGATG